>VFZQ01000070.1 GCA_016871135.1 Acidobacteriota bacterium
TCGAAAACGCCTACTACAAGGCCGATCGCGCCATCGAGGAGATCGTCAAATTACTCGCAGCCTAACCTCAAAATGTTGAAGTACTCTGATTTAGAATCTTTGATTCAAGAATCTAGTCGTACGAGTTCAGCGCCGCATCACCAACACCGCGTTCAACCCGCCAAACGCGAACGAATTCGAAATCGCCACCTCATGCGCGAACGATTCGAACGACGTAACCGGCGTCACGGTCTCCGGGTCCGCCTCGACAAAATTAGCCGTCGGCGCCACCGCCTGCTCACGCAATCCGCAAATCGTCGCCACCGCTTCAAGAGCCCCGGCTGCGCCCAACGCATGCCCGTGCAGCGACTTCGTCGACGTTACCCGCATCGCCTCCACGTGCGATCCAAACACCGTCCGCAATGCCGACGATTCCGCAACGTCATTCACCGCCGTCCCCGTCCCATGCGCATTTACGACGCCGACCGATTCCGCCGCCACGCCCCCATCCGCCAGCGCCAGTCCGATCACCCGCGCCGCGCCCGCCGCCGAAGGCTGCGTAATGTGATGCGCGTCCGCGCCCATGCCGAATCCAACGATCTCCGCCAGCACCGTCGCTCCGCGCGCGACCGCGCGCTCCAACGGTTCCAACACCAGCATCGCCGCGCCTTCGCCCAACACCATTCCCGCGCGGTTCTTCGAAAACGGCCGGCATGTGTCCGGGCTCACCACGCGCAACGCTTCCCACGCCTTCATCGATCCATACGTAAACGGAGCTTCGCTGCCGCCCGCCAGCGCCACATCGGCAATGCCGTGCCGGACCAGCCAGAACGCCTGGCCGATCGCGTGATTGGCCGAACTGCAAGCCGTCGATACCGTCCACACCGGACCCTGCCAGCCTAGCTCCAACGTCAGCGCGCTCGCACCGGCGTTTGCCATTAGCCGCGGAATCGTCAGCGGATGCACGCGCGGCGAACGGTCATAGTACAGCGAATGAAACCCCGCGTCCTCGCTCGCCTTCCCGCCATAGCAAGATCCCGTCACGATCGCCGCCCGCTGCTTCTCCTCGGCGCTCAGGTCCAACGCCGACTGCCCCATCGCCTCCCGCGCCGCCACAATCGCCAACTGCGCAAACCGGTCGAGTGGCACCAGTTGCTTTTCATCAAAATGTTTCGACGCGTCAAACGCCAGCGCCTGCGCGCCATTGGAAAACCGGATCCCCGTCATATCGATGCCGCCAATCGGCCCGATCCCGCTTCGTCCCGCCCGGCACGCGTCCCAAAACTCGACGGCATTGCCGCCCAACGCCGACACACAGCCAATTCCTGTTACAACAACGCGCCGCGTCATGCCTTCGGCTGTTTCTCGCTGACCAGTTTCCAAACACCCTCGGCCAGTTCGCCAATATCATTCACCAGCCGCGCCGACTCATCCGGGATATTAATGTCGAACTCGTTTTCCAACGCGAACAAGATGTTGATCCCATCCAGCGAATCGATCTCAAGCTCCTGGAACGTCGCCGTCGCCGTGACTCTTTCCAATGGCAATTTCTGCGTTTCCGCAAGCGTCTTTAACACCCGCTCCATGATCTCCGGCGGAACTGTCGACTCAGTCATCGTTCCAGCATGGCAGAAACCGCGCAAAACGTAAAATCCCGCGCCCGCAAAGTTTGCAGTACTTCGCCGGTCGCTGCCACCGTCGGCGTAATGTCGGGGTTCGCCGCCAGTGTCCTTCCATCGTGCAAACAGAGGATATCCCCAGACCGCGTTCCACGCAGCAACCGCCCCGCGATCTTATCCGCCGGCAACTTCCAATCCAGTCCGATCGACGTCCACATCACGCCCATCAGGCCATACTCTCGCTGCACCTCGCCCAATCCGATCCACCGCACGCCGTACGGCGCTCGAAACAGGCGCGGGGCCTTCCCTGTCAGGGTCTCGACGATCTTCTGCGTGCGGCCGATTTCGTCGCGCATTGCGGCCTTCGACGTAAAGTCCATCCATGGATGCGACCACGTGTGATTCCCGATTTCGTGGCCGGCCCGCGCTACCGCCTCCAGCACTCCCGGCAACCGTTCGGCATTTTGTCCGCACACAAAGAACGTCGCCTTCGCGCCAAACCTTTCGAGCAACTCCAGCAACTCCGGCGTCCGCTCGCTCGGTCCGTCGTCAAACGTCAATGCCACCTGCCGGCCACTCCGGTCGCCATGCCAAACCGATGGCGCGAACACCTGCGAACTTCTCCCGCGTACCGCCCACGCCGCCGCCGCAACACCGGCAATCGCGCCCGCCCAAATCACGGCTTGTCGGCCCAGGCGATGCTGTGATCGGACGTCACGGCATATGTCTCCGGCGGCGAAATCAGCGTGAAGAACGACCACGGCCCCGGCTTCCACGGGTACCGTTCGATCACGTTCTCATCGATCGCCACGCCCAAACCCGGCGCGCGCGGCACAATCAAATCGCCGCGATCAATCTCCAACGGCGTCGTCAAAATCTCGGCCGCCAGCGGCCACTCGTACATAAATTTCCGCCCCGGCTCGGTGTACACCGGGCACTCCAGCCACTCCACCACCCTCTCCGGCCAGCACACGCCCACATGCGCCGCCGCAATCAACTCCAGCGTCGTTCCCCAGCTGTGAAACGCGAATCGCAAACCGGCCTTTTCGATCTCTCCGAACAACCGCCGCCCCATCGCATACCCGCCCTGACAGACCACGTCGGACTGCACGAAATCGGTGCACTCGTTGTGAATCAGGTCGAGGAACCCTTCTTCGGTGTGCTCGTGCTCGCCGGTCGCGATCGGTACGATGTCCTTGGCTCGCAACGCACGATACGCCGCATGATCCTCCGGCGGCAGTGGCTCTTCAAGCCACGTGATGTCATTCTCCGCCATTCCGCGCGCCGTCTGTTCCACCGTGTCGGGCGAATAGCTCCGATCGCCCATGCGCCACCACGAATGCGCATCGACCATCAACTGAAAATCCGGACCCGTCGCCGCACGCATCTGCCGGACCGTCTCAACGTCCAGATCCGGCCCCAACGCCGGCCTCATCTTGTACGCGCGGAAGCCCATCTCTTTCGTTAACGCCGCTTCGCGCGCATACTCCTCCGGCGGCTGATACATCCCCGCGCTGCCATACAGCGCGATGCGGTCGCGTACACGCCCGCCGACTAATTCCGATACCGGCGCGCCGTTGAACTTGCCCAGCAGGTCGTAGAACGCCACCTCGACCGTCCCATACGTCTGATAGGTTTTCCGATCCCATTGCCCGGCTGCTTGAAACTGCACCCGCAGCGCGTCGGCGTCAAGAAGCGTCCGCCCTTCCGCCCACGGCGCGATCGTGTCGTTGATGATCCGCGCCGCCGCTTCGCTTCCCTCGCCCGGCCCATACCCAACCAACCCGTTGTCGGTCTCGACCCGGATCAGCATCGCATCGCGTTTGATGATGCGCCGCTCGCCGCCGAAGTAGCTGAGCTTCACCGGCTCCGGAAACACGTAGGAAAGCAGGAAACAGCGTAACGATCGAATCCGCATGTTCATTCAGCATACTGCGATACGGTCAAGCCCGTTACAATGACAGAATCAATGAAACGCAAAGCGGTGATTACCGCCGCCGGCCCCGGCCAGCGGCACCTTCTGCATCAAACCCTCGCCACTCCGGATAACCGCCGTCCCTCCATCGGCGATTTTCTGCTCGAACTGCTCGGCGACAGCGTCGGCGAAGCCGCCATCGTGATTCCCGCCGGCGCCACCGCTCACTTCGAACAACTCTTCGGCCACGCCAAGATCGCCGTGCGGCTCATCGAACAAAACGAGCCGCGCGGCTATGCCCACGCGCTCCTGCAAGCGCGCGATTTCGTCGGCGACAGCTCGTTCATCCACCTCGTCGGCGATCACTTCTATCTCGCCAATCAAGGCGACTCGCGTTCCTTAGTTGACGAACTTGTTCAACTTCACGAAGCCGAAAAATGCAGCGTCAGCGCCGTCTCTCCCACGCGCGAAGCGCTGCTTCTTTACTTCGGCGCCGTCGGAGGCCCGGCGCTGCGCCCCAATGTTTTCCACGTCGAAACCGTCCTCGAAAAACCGACTCCCACCGAAGCCGAGCGCTCCCTTCATGCCGCCGGAATCCGCCAGGGCCACTATCTCTGTTTCTTCGGCATCCACGTGTTCACGCCCGGCTTGATGAGCATCCTCGCCGAGTCCACCGAGAACTCTCTTTCCACCGCTCTGCAAACACTCGCTCGCCGCGAACGATATCTCGCTGCGATCATTCCCGGCCGCCGCTTCGACATCGGTTCCAAGTACGGCCTCCTGCAAGCCCAACTGGCTCTCGGCCTCCGCGGCGCCGACCGCGACGAGATTCTCACCATGATGCTGGAGCTCACCGCGCGATGAAACTGCTCGAGCGGATTACAAGCCCGGACCCATCGGTGCGGAACCTCTCGTTTGATTCCTGGGCCGATGGCCAGCCGGAAAACGAACTCCTGGCCGAAGCGGTCCGTCTTGAATCCTTCCGCCGCGAATCGCAAAATCTGTACGACCGAGTCCGCGCTCTGATTTTCCTCGCTACGCTGCATCGATTCCAACTCGGCGCCGCCGCCACCGGCACGGCCTTGATCCCCTACGGCGCCGTCGAGCACATTCGCGCGCGCCGCTTCGATCAGGCCGTCTCCGAATTGCTGGCTCTCCAACAACGTCACGGAGCCAGCCCCGCCCTCAGCAGCGCTCTCGCCGCCGCCTATCGCGGCCTGGCCTTCCAAACCCTCGCCGATCAGGTCCGCCGCAGCGTCCGCGAGTTTTCCGGCAACCGCTGGATGTTCCGTGCCGGTCACGTCTTCGACTACCCGCTCCGCCTCCATCCCGATCTCCTCGCCGGCGATTCTCACCCCGTCCTCCATGAGACCACCCCCGTGCGCATGGATCTCACACACTCCGCCTGGAGCGACATCTTCTTCCTCGCCATGGACTATCCCGAGGGCGCCCGCGTCATCAACATCTCGGTCGATCTCGCCGTCCGCGGCTCGGGCGCCTCGCCGCGCCCTCCCGTTGAGAGCTTCTGCCGCGTCATCGACGAGCCTGTCATTCGCCTCGTCAGCGTCGATCTCGGCGCCTCCGCCGATATCGCCAGCCTCGACGAACTGTTCGATTTCGCACGCGACTACCTCGGACTGCTGAAAGCCGCCGTCATTGCGAGCGGCCTGATTCCCAGCGGACTGGAAGGCAGCGGCCAACCGCTTCCCACGGTGTTGGAACGCCTCACCGGCCGGCCCGGACTTGGCATCGAAATCGTCAGTCAGGTGAACGACATTCCGAAAGGCAGCCGCTTTGCCGTCAGCACGAACCTGCTCGCTTGTCTAATCGCTGTTTGCATGCGTGCGACTCGCCAGATTCGCTCTCTCACCGGCCCGCTCGATGAAGAGGACCGGCGCATCGTTGCCGCCCGCGCCATCCTCGGTGAATGGCTCGGCGGAAGCGGCGGTGGCTGGCAGGATTCCGGCGGCGTGTGGCCCGGTGTGAAGCTGATCGCTGCCGAAGCGGCCTCCGAAGGCGATCCCGAGTTCGGCATCAGCCGCGGCCGCTTGCTCCCGCGCCATCGTTTGCTCGACGAAGTAACCCCCGAAGCCCGCCGCCGCCTCGAAGAATCGCTGGTCCTCGTCCACGGCGGTATGAGCCAGGACGTCGGCCCTATTCTTGAGATGTGCACCGAGCGCTACTTGCTCCGCTCCGGCCGCGAGTGGGAGGGGCGTAGGGAAGCTGTCGCGCTCCTCGATCAACTCGCCGCCGCTCTCCAGGCGGGCGACATCAAGCGTCTCGGCCAGTTGACGCAATCCAACTACGACGGCCCGATTCAAACCATCATTCCCTGGGCCGGCAATGCCTACACCGAACGCCTCATTGCCGCCTGCCGCGCCGAGTTCGGCGACGAGTTCTGGGGCTTCTGGATGCTCGGCGGCATGAGCGGCGGCGGCATGGGATTCGTCTTTGATCCCGCCGCGAAACCGCGAGCGCTCGCTCGCATGCCCGAGATCCTCGCCACCGCCAAGCGGTCGATGGAGACCAGCTTCCCCTTCGCCGTCGAGCCCGTTGTTTACGACTTCTCCGTCAACGACCGCGGATCCACCGCCGAACTTCGCACCGAAGGCGATGCCATTCTGAGCGTCCCGTACTACTTGCTCCGCGCGCCCGCACTCTTGCGCACAGAGCCTCGCTTACTTCCCGCCGCTCAGCGCGCCGAACTGATCCGGTTCGCCCGCGTCCATCGCGACCAAACCGATACGCTCTTCGATCGCATGATGCCTCGCGATGACTCCCCCGTGACTGTCGCGGGCGCGAGTTTGCAAGACATATTGACCGAGAACGGCTTCGACGCCGCCGCCCATGAACTGCTGCGCGCCGAATACCGCGCTCGCCGCGTAGGCCTCGCGCAGAACCGCCTCCCCGCCTCCACGGTCATCGAGGATGTCCGCCGCGAACATGTCGGCCCCGCCGTCGACACCCACGAAACTATCGGCCGTCAAGCCCTGCGAGATGGCAAACTCGCCATGGTAACCATGGCCGGAGGCGCGGGTAGCCGCTGGACCAAGGGCGCCGGTGTCGTCAAGGCGCTGCACCCTTTTCACCGTTTTAACCGCCACTACTTCAGCTTCCTCGACATCCAGGCGAGAAAAGCCGCCGCGGCCCGTCTGCCGCACATTGTCACCGCCAGCTATCTCACCGCCGGGCCAATCCTGGCCTCCGGAGCCCGCGTGTCTCGCGGGCGCAGCATCGGCTTGCGCATGATCCCGACAGTAGCCGACCTCCGTTATCTATGGGAGGTGATGCCCCAACAACAACTCGACGCGCAAAAGCAGAAAGTGCGCGAAAGCGGCCGCGCCAGTCTCTTGAACTGGGTTGTGCAAACGGGCGAAGCGAGCGACTATCTCGACAACCTGCCGTCGCAATGTGTCCATCCCGTCGGCCATTGGTATGAGCTGCCAAACCTCCTTCGCAACGGCACGCTGAAACAACTCCTCGATGAGCGCCCCGCGCTTCAGTATCTGTTCCTCCACAACATCGATACGCTTGGCGCGGAGGTCTCCGCCGCCGCGCTTGGCCAACACATCGCCGGCGGCGCCGCCATGACGGTCGAAGTGATCGGACGCCAGTTTGAAGATCACGGCGGTGGCCTGGCGTTGGTGAACGGCCGCCCCCGTCTTGTCGAGGGCCTCTGCCTTCCGAATGAGGAGATCGAATTCTCGCTGAGCTACTACAATACCGGCAGCTACTGGATCACCATCGATGCGCTGCTCAAAGCGTTCGGCCTCACTCGTGCCACACTCGGCGAAGAATGCGCCGTCCACGCCGCCGTTCGCCGTATGGCCCATCGCATGCCCAGCTATATCACCATCAAGGAAGTGAAAAAGCGTTGGGGCCGAGGCCAGGAAGATATCTTCCCCGTCGCCCAATTCGAGCGGTTGTGGGGCGACATGACGGCCCTGGAAGAACTCCCGTGCGCCTACGCGGAAGTGCCCCGCCGCCGTGGGCAACAGCTCAAGGACGTGTCTCAACTCGACGCCTGGGTCCGGGACGGCTCCGCCGCCGATATCGAACGGCTGCTCCGCACTGAGTGATCGATCCGGGACAGTTCCAAAGTCTTCCGAGAAGTACGAGTCGATAGGCTGGCCACGATATCTGCCGCCGGCCAAGTTCGCGGAATCGGTGGCGGTGTCCCTTTCGGCGTCTCGAAGGACAACTCAACTTGCCTGCGGTCGGCATAGAACAACGCGCAAGTGATCGCCGTAAATCGGGCACACGCGGTTGCGAAAACGGGATCTGGAATCGAAATCTTCCAGATTCCGGAGTTGCCCCCCTTCGCCGCACGCAAAATCAATCATTTACGAACTGGCCCGCGAAGTGCAAAGGAAACAGCAGCCATTGTAACCAGTCTCGCGCTGGTAAGAGTTGTCTCCTTTCGAACGGCCCCCGTTGAAACATTTTCGGGGGCTTTTGTTTTTTTGCTATTGACACGGATTCGAACTGGCTTTAGGATTGGGCTATCACTGAGGAAGGAGGTGGTCCAGTCACATGGAAATAGGAAGTAGTTCTGGGCGCAGGGAGGTAGCCGACAGTTGAGTCGGACCTCTTACCGTTCAGGCTTCGTACAGTGCCGAGGCCGCCGTTCCCGTTGACCGGCCGCTTCCCTGCGCAACCTGAAAAGAACAAGCAATGACGCCCTCGATGGGGTTTGTCCCCTGTCGAGGGTGTTTGCTTTTTAGCCCCGCGGCTAGCGGCTCGTATGTTATCCTAGGTTCTGGAAACACAATGAAAGCCGGAATTCACCCCGCCTACCACGAAGTCAACGTAATCTGCGCTTGCGGCAACCAGTTCAAGACCCGCTCATCGCACAAAGGCGACATCCGCCTGGAAATTTGCGCGGCCTGCCACCCGTTCTTCACCGGTCGCCAGAAGCTGATCGACACCGAGGGCCGCGTGGACCGCTTCCAGAAGAAGCTTCTGAAGTCCGCCGCGATCAAGAAATCGCGAGAATCGGCGCCCGCCTCCGTCTAGCTTTCGAATTCACGCAAAACGGCCCAGCTCGAAGCTGGGCCGTTTTGCGTTTCTTGATTCCGTTTGTGCGGCCTACCGTCCACCGCCGCCGGTTTTCGGTTTCGCGTCGCGTTCGGCCCGCCACTTCTCGTACTCGGCTTGTTGCGCTTCGCTCAACACCGCTCGGATCGCGTTGATCTGTTCGGTTTGGATCTGGTCCATCTCGGGCCGGGTGCGTTCGCGGAAGGCGCGGTACTTTTCGCGCGTTCCGTCAAGCACGCCTTCCACCTTTGTTGCTTGTTCGGCGCTCAGCTTCAATCGCTCGGCGATCTCTTTCATGTAGGCGCGGCGGTAATCTTCCGGGCCCTTGCGCGGTTGGACCGTGGTCGCATCCACCGACTTCACGGTGTAGAGCCGGTGCCCGAACGCGCCAACAGCCGCGCCCCCGCCGAAGACCAACAGCAGGTACGCCGCGATCGTGAGGTTACTGCGTTGCATTACTCGCGGTCTCCATCGGGTGAGTACGACGCCGGATGGAATTGGTCGAGAGCATCGTCGTCGTCGAGAGCTTCGACGTAGCTCGATACCGGCAACGACGAATTGATCGCGGTGTTGAGCACAACGCCGAACAGGAAGCAGATTGCGGCCGCCGCGGCGAGTACCCGGCGGCTCATTCGCGCCCATGCGAACACGCTCCGCCGGCGCGCTTCAATGCGCCGCCAAACGCACGGCATGAAGTCCGCGCTGCCCTCGACTTCCGGACACGCGTCGCGGTAATCGCACATCAGGCGATTAAAGCGTTCTTCCCGACTGTTTTCCAACGACATACCTTCTCCCATCATGGTAACTGAAATCTTAGCTTCCCGGGGACTCCCCGGCTCCTTCGGATTTTGCAAACGCCTTTAACACACGCTGGCGCGCCCGGAACAGGCGTACCTTCAGCGCATTCTCATTCACGTGGTAGACGTCCTCGAGCTGTTTCAACGAGAGGCCTTCCACTTCCTTCAGCGTCAGGAGCACACGGTCTTCCTCGCTGACCGACCCCAACAAGGACTGCACAAAATCGCGGATCTTGCTCTTCCGGATATCCTCGCGCTGCGCGAGCGTTCCGGCGTCGGCATCGGCCAGCATGACTTGCTGTTCGCTCAAATCCGACATGCGCGCCTCGGGGCGGCGCCGCTGCTTTCGCAAGTAGTCGTAGGCCGCGTTGACCGTTAAGCGGTACAACCACGGCTCGAAGATCTCCGGCTCGCGGAGCTGATCGAGCGAATAATAGAGCCTCACGAACACTTCCTGTCCAACGTCCTCGACATCTTCCGGGCGGCCGATCAAACGCGAAATCGTACCAAGGATCCGCCGGCGGTACGCCTGCACGATGTGGTTGTACGCCTGATCATCGCCCTGTTTGGCCCTTAGAATCAGCTCGGCTTCAACCAGCATTGGAGTCCATTGCGCACACGGTAGGCGTCGCCGGGTTTCCGCTGGAATTCGGTATCGCTGCTTTCACGCGGACCGTCATCTGTATAGGCGCGCCACCACTCTCTAAAGGTTACAGTACAGGGCCCTGAAAAAGATATCCAAAAGATTGAGGAATCAGCACCTTATACTGACAAAGTGACCGACGCTCAGATCCAGGACCGGCTACGCAGCTACTTTCGCGACTCACCCGAAGAAGACGAGTTCGGTCCGCCTTGCCGCGATGCCGATCTGCGCATCGTGCCACCCCCGTTGCGCTGGTTCTACAAGCGCGCCGACGGGGCGTCGCTTTTCGGCGGCGATCTGCTCTTGTTTCCTGCCGCCGGCGTTGACGACGGAACGATCGAACGCGCCAGCGAACTGGCTCGCCAGGCCGATTGGCATGTTCCGAAAGAGGTCACGCTGTTCGCCAAAGAGGCCGGCGACGAAGTCGTGGGGGTGTGGACGCCGCAATCGAAATTTCCATCTCCGATTGTTCTCACGGGCCTTGTCTTCAAGCCGGCCGCACATGTGTTGCTGGCGACATCATTCGAACGCTACCTCATGACCCGCATCGTTTGGGAGTATACCGGCACCGAGTTCGCCGCCGACGCCTTCGACGTGTTCAAGGTGCCAAAAGAACTGCGCATCGACGACCTGGAATCGCTCGACGGCGAGGCCTGGTTCCAATGGGCCGACCCGGCGCTGCCCGCGCCGCCGGGCGATCCGTATCGAGATCCGCTGAATGCGGAGGAGTTGCGGGCGCTATTGGGGTGAAACAATGTGGAACGTCTTCGTCGTCAAAGCCGACGCTTCGCGCGGAACATTTCAGCAGGTGCTGACACCACTCTCGCTGGCGGAAATGAATCGGATTGGCGGCCTTCCGCCACAAGCCATCGCGGGCGTCCTCGGAAAGGCCCTCTCGCTAAACGAATTGGAAGCGATTACCGCGCCGGATGGCGGCAAACTGGACTACCGTCAATTTCGAGTGAACCCACGGTTTCTTTTCTTTTTGCACGAGGTGCTTGGCACGCATGGGCCATCGTTGCGCGAAATGAGCGATGCGGCGCAAAAGAAAGGGGCCGGCTCTGTCGCGATTATCGATCTACGCACAAAGAACGGTCCCGGCGGCGACGTCCCGGCCGTCGACGTGATTGGCTGGTATCGAGTCGCCGACGGAAAGATAATCGGTTACGACGCAAATCGCGCCTACGTCCTGTTTTCCGAGCGAGGGCCGATGCAATTGTCCCAACCTCTGGCCGCCCTGTTCCGGAAAGAACTACTCAAGCTCCGTGTCTGAGATAACGAACGTCCACTAGAAACAGGCCCCGCGCGGGCAACGTGGGACCATCTTTGGGCCGCAAGCCCGAAGACGAATTTTGAAAGGCAACTCGGTCCGTTACAATCGTCTGGACACCATGACCTGTGAATCGATCACCGCTGCGCAGGCCGCCAGTCTCGTCAAGTCCGGCATGTGGCTGGACTGCGGCGTTGGCCTGTCGCAACCGGATGCCTTCGACAAGGCGCTGGCCGCGCGCAAGGAAGAGCTCGACAACGTCAAGATCCGCACGTGCCTGAGTATGCGTCCGCGCGCGGTGATCGAAGAAGATCCCGACGGGAATCACTTCCACATCTTCAGCTGGCATTTCTCCGGCTACGAACGTAAGCAGCACGACGCCGGCCGGTGCAACTATACGCCGCTGAACCTGGGCGAGGTGCCCGACTACTACCGGCGCTTTCTCGATCCCGTGGACATCGTGGTCCTCCAAACCGCGCCGGTGGACGACGGCGGCTACTTCAACTTCGGCCCTACCAACGTTTGGCACCGCGCGGTGATCGAGCGCGCCAAGGTCGTCATCGTTGAACCCAACCGTCACATCCCGTATGTTTTCGGCGTCGACAACGGCGTGCACATGAGCGAGGTCGACTACGTCATCGACGGCGACCAACACCCGTGCCCCGTGCTGCCCAATCCCGAACCCAGCGAAATCGACCGCGCGGTAGCGCGGCGCATCGCCGCCGAAGTGCTCGACGGCGCCTGCTTGCAGATCGGCATCGGCGGCATGCCGAACGCGGTGTGTTCGTTGCTATTGGAATCGGGGGTAAAGGATCTTGGCGTGCACACCGAGATGCTGACCGAGGGTATCGCGCTGCTGTTCCGCTCCGGTCGCGTGAGCGGTTCGCAAAAGGCGTTGGATCGCGGCAAAGTGGTGTACACGTTCGCGCTTGGCTCGCAGGCGCTGTACGCGACGGCCAACCGGAATCCCGATTTTTCCTGCCGCCCGGTCGATTACACCAACTCGCCACAGATCATCATGCAAAACGAGCGCGTCGTTTCGATCAACAACACCACGCAGATGGATTTGCAAGGACAGGCGGCGTCGGAATCGGACGGGCACCGCCACATCAGTGGCACCGGCGGACAGTTGCAGTTCGTGCGCGGCGCGTATGCGTCGAAGGGCGGCAAGTCGTTCCTCTGTTTGTCGTCGACCTACGAGAAGCGTGGCGACCGCCGCAGCCGGATCGTGCTGAACCTCACACCGGGCAACATCGTGACGACGCCGCGTTCGGACACGATGTATGTTGTCACCACGGCTG
>VFZQ01000071.1 GCA_016871135.1 Acidobacteriota bacterium
ATGATCGTTGTCGATCGCGGCGAACCGATCCACGGCGACTACGCGACCGCGCCCCGCTTCATCTTCGACAGCGAAGCCGACGGTGTGCGCCGACTGACCGGCATTCAGTTCGCGGGCCACGCGCAAGCGTACCTCGTGCCCGCGCAAAGGTAACTACCTCACCGCGGAATAACCAAGCCCGGCGAAGACCTACAGGCTTGGTTAATCCGCATGACGACAGAATCACAACGGCTCGACGAATCGAGACTTAGACACAGCCATTGGAAACGCTGGGGGCCGTATCTCAGCGAGCGCGCGTGGGGCACGGTACGTGAAGACTACACGCCGCATGGAACGGCGTGGGAGGCGGTGCCCCACGATCACGCCCGTTCGAAAGCGTATCGATGGAACGAAGACGGCATCGCCGGTATCAGCGATCGAAGGCAGACTCTCTGCTTCGCGCTGGCGCTTTGGAACGGGCGCGATCCAATTTTGAAAGAAAGACTGTTCGGTCTTACCGGCAATGAGGGCAATCATGGCGAGGATGTCAAGGAGTGCTATTACTACCTCGACTCCACGCCGACGCATTCGTACATGCGCTATCTCTACAAGTACCCGCAGCGCGAATTTCCCTATGCGCGGCTGGTGGAAGAGAATCGCGCGCGAGGCCGCGACGCCGCTGAGTTCGAACTCGCCGACACCGGCGTGTTCGACGACAACCGGTACTTCGACGTTTTCGTCGAATACGCGAAGACATCGCCCGACGAAATTCTGATTCGCATCGAAGCCGCTAATCGCGGGCCCGAGTCGGCGACGCTGCATCTGCTGCCGACGCTTTGGTATCGCAACACATGGTCGTGGAACGGCGCGCATGCCAAGCCGTCGATGTACGCCGAAAGTGATCGGATCGTCCACGCCGGCGGCATGTCGCTCGAATGTCCCGAAGGCGCGGAACTGCTCTTCACTGAAAACGAAACCAACAACGCGCGCCTCTACAACGCGCCGAACGCCAACGGCTACGCCAAGGACGGCATCAACGATTTCGTGATCCACGGCGCTCCGAGCGTGAATCCCTCGCGACGCGGTACAAAGGCCTCCGCGCATGTGAAACGCGAAATCGTTGCGGGCGAAAGCGCCATCGTCTGTTTGCGGCTAACGAACAAGATCGACGGCGCCGTCGACTATAACAGCGTTTTCGAACAACGTCGCCGCGAAGCCGATGAGTTCTACGCGAGTGTGATCCCAACCGATCTCTCAGAAGACGCCGCGAACGTGATGCGCCAATCGTTCGCGGGCATGTTGTGGTCGAAGCAGTTCTATCACTACGTCGTTAAAGACTGGGTCGGCGGCGATCCTTCACAACCCACGCCTCCGGTGCAGCGCCAAGCGGGCCGAAACAGCGACTGGCATCACCTGTACAACGCCGACGTGATTTCAATGCCCGACAAATGGGAGTATCCTTGGTACGCGGCGTGGGATCTCGCCTTTCATTGCGTGCCTCTCGCGCTCATCGATTCGGCGTTCGCCAAGGAGCAACTAGCGCTCATGGTCCGCGAGTGGTACATGCACCCGAATGGTCAACTGCCGGCCTACGAATGGGCCTTCGGCGATGTCAATCCACCGGTGCATGCGTGGGCCGCGTGGCGTGTCTACAAGATCGAGAAGAAGCGCAGAGGCGTAGGCGACCGCGCCTTCCTGCAGCGCATCTTTCACAAACTGCTGCTCAATTTCACGTGGTGGGTGAATCGCAAGGACGCCGAAGGCCGCAACGTTTTTCAGGGCGGATTTCTGGGCCTGGATAACATCGGCATCTTCGACCGCAGCGCGCCGCTGCCTACCGGCGGGCACATCGAACAGGCCGACGGCACGGGCTGGATGGCGATGTACTCGCTGAACCTTTTGGCCATCGCGCTTGAACTCGCCAAGGAAGATCCGGCCTATGAAGACGTCGCTTCCAAGTTCTGGGAACATTTTCTCTACATCGCGCACGCCATTAACCACATCGACATGTGGGACTCGACCGACGGCTTCTTCTACGATGTGCTGCATCTGCCCAACGGCCAACACGCGCCGATGAAAGTACGCAGCATGGTCGGGCTGATTCCGCTGTTCGCCGTCGAAACGCTGGAGCCGGAGATGCTCGAAAAGCTGCCGGGCTTCAGGCGGCGTCTGGAATGGTTCGTCGAGAATCGCAAGGATCTGACGAACAACGTCGCGTGCATGAATACAAGCGGCATGGGCGAGCGCCGCTTGTTGTCGATCGTCAGCGCCGAACAACTGCGCAGCGTGTTGAAGATCATGCTCGACGAAACGGAGTTCCTTTCCGACTACGGTATCCGCGCCGTGTCGCAGCGTCATCGCGACGAGCCTTTTGTGTGGCACGTCAACGGCGGCGAGTATCGCGTCGATTACGAGCCAGGCGAATCGTCAACCGGTCTGTTTGGCGGCAATTCCAATTGGCGAGGACCAATCTGGATGCCGGTGAATTATTTACTCATCGAGTCGCTGCAGAAGTTCCACCACTACTTCGGCGACGGATTCCGCATCGAGTGCCCCACCGGCTCCGGCAATTGGATTACACTCGAATCAGTCGCCGCGGAGATTTCGCGCCGCTTGACGAGAATCTTCCTCCGCGACCCCGAGGGCCGCCGTCCCGTTCACGGCAGCGACAGCCGGTATGCACACGATCCCCACTGGCGGGATCTCGTCCTCTATTACGAATATTTCCATGGCGACGCCGGCTCCGGCGTCGGCGCGAGTCATCAAACAGGTTGGACTGGATTGGTGGCGAAATTGCTACAGCAGAGTGGAAAGACTCTATGAAACTCACGTTTGACGATGTAACATGCGGCGATCTCGATAAGGCTTCTAAACTTGAATGGCTCGAAACGAACGGTCTCGGCGGCTTCGCCAGCGGCACGGTGAGCGGCATCCACACGCGCCGTTACCACGGGCTTCTCACGTCGGCGTTGCAGCCGCCAGTGGGCCGGACGCTTCTAGTCGCGAAGTTTGAGGATACGCTGATCGTCGACGGAAATCGCGTCGAGTTGTCGGCAAATCGTTATCCGGGCGCCGTGCATCCGCAGGGTTACGAGTATCTGCGCGAGTTCCGCCTTGATCCTTTTCCGACGTGGGTGTACGAAATCGGGCAGGCGCGCGTCGAGAAGCGGCTCTTCATGGTGCACGGCCAGGACGCGACAGTCGTAGAGTACGAAGTACAGGGACTGTGTGAGAACTGCCACCTGGAAATCCGTCCGCTGGTCGCGTATCGCGACTATCACGCAACCACCCGATCCAACAGCGCTCTGAACGAAGCCTTCGAGTGGGACGAAGACGGCATCGTCTCGGTCCAGCCCTACGACGGCATGCCGCGCGTCTACTTCGGCGCCGACTTCCGCACCTGCGAGCCCACGGGCAATTGGTATCACAACTTCCAATACGCCGAAGAGCAGGCGCGTGGCCTGGATTTCCAAGAAGACCTCTTCCAGCCCTTCGTTCTGCATTTCGATCTGGCGAATTCGCCCAAGGCCGTCGTGATCGTTTCGCGCGAGGCGATCCCCTCGCACGAAGCCACGGGGCTGCGCGAACGTGAGCGAACTCGCCGCGCCGCGCTGCGAAAACACGCACCCGCGCACGATCCGCTGATCGAAGATCTCACCGAAGCCGCCGACCAGTTCATCGTGCGCCGCGGCGAGGGCTACTCGATCATCGCCGGCTATCCGTGGTTCGCCGATTGGGGCCGCGACACGATGATCGCGCTCGCCGGTCTAACGCTGGTTACCGGCCGTTTCGAGGTCGCGCGTGGAGTGCTGCGCGAGTTCGCCGAAGAGATGAACGAGGGCATGTTGCCGAACCGCTTCCCCGATGTCGGCGAAACGCCGGAGTATAACACCGTCGACGCGACGCTCTGGTTTTTCGAAGCCGTTCGCGCCTACTTCCAGTACGCCAACGACGAAGCCTTTGTACGCGGCACGCTCTATCCGAAACTTTGCGAAGCGTTCGACTGGCATATTCGCGGTACGCGCTACGGGATCCGTTGTGACGACGACGGATTGCTCAACGCTGGAGCGCCGGGCGTGCAACTTACTTGGATGGACGCCAAGATTGGCGACTGGGTGGTCACGCCGCGCACCGGCAAGCCGGTCGAGATTCAAGCGCTCTGGTACAACGCGTTGCGCGTTCTGCAAGCGCTGGCGTTGCGTTTCGGCGACGACGATCGCGCGGTTGCGATCGAAGATCTCGCTGTCCGCGCCAAGGCCAGTTTTCTGACTCAGTTCTGGAGTGCCGATCGCGGCTATCTGCTCGATAACATCAGCGACGCGTCGATGAGGCCGAATCAAGTCTTCGCGGCGAGCCTGCATTACTCGATGCTCGACGCCGCGCGCATTCGCTCCGTCGTCGATTCGGTCGAACGTCATCTTCTCACGCCGCTCGGACTGCGCAGTCTGTCGCCGGTCGATCCCGCCTATCGCGGGCGCTACGAAGGCGGCGTGCTGGAACGCGACTCCGCCTATCATCAGGGCACCGTGTGGCCGTTCCTCATGGGGCCGTTTCTGACTGCGTACGCGCGCGCCTACCCGGGTTCGACAGAGCTGCACGCGATGCTCGACCGCTTCCGCGATCACTTGCGCGAAGGGGGCGTTGGGCAGGTGTCGGAGATCGCCGACGGCGATGCGCCGCACACCCCGCGCGGCTGTATCGCGCAGGCTTGGAGTGTCGCGGAGCTTCTTCGCGCGGGTGCGGAAGATGTGTGGAATAAGAATGCGTCACGCATGGATCTCATGGGCGATCGAACCAAGGAGAACGATACCCATGAAGAAGTTGCAGTTGAGTCTGACGGCCCTCGCCCTAAGCGCGCTCGCGCACGCGGCGCCGGCGTTACTCGTTAAGAAGGTGCTGTCCATCGACGGCGCCAAACAAGTCATCGCAGCCGCGACGGCCCAGGCGCGGATGTTAAATGCCGCCGGCGTGATCGCGGTCGTCGATTCGGGCGGAAACCTGATGGCGCTGGAGCGGCTCGACGGCACCTTTGCCGCGGGCGCCAACGTCGCCATCGGCAAGGCGCGCACGGCCGCGCTGTTTCAGAAGCCGACAAAGTTTTTCGAAGAGGTCATCGCCAAGGGCCGCACGTCGATGGTGGCGTTGAACGACTTCACGCCGTTACAAGGCGGCGTGCCGCTGGAGATCGAAGGACAGATTGTCGGTGCGGTCGGCGTAAGCGGCGCCAATAGCGCGGCGCAGGACGAAGAACTCGCGATGGCCGGCGCGCACGCCTTGCACGGTGCAATGAATGCGAAGGTCTACTACTTCGCTAACGACGAAGTGAAATCGGCCTTCGATAAAGGCGCCGTGCTCTTCGATCACGGCGAACGCTACATGGTGCACGCCAGCCGCCGTATGGCGCCCGGAATGGCCGAAGTCCACGAAGAAGACACCGACATCGTCTACGTGCAACACGGTACCGCGACAGTTGTCACCGGCGGCCGCGGGACAAAGATGAAGCAGGTCGCGGCGGGCGAATTCCGCGGCGACGGAATCGAAGGAGGCGAGGAGCGCACGCTGAAACCGGGCGATGTAATGATCATCCCGGCCGGCACGCCCCATTGGTTCAAGGAAGTCTCGCAACCCTTTCATTACTACGTTGTGAAGTCGCGCTAGGAGACGAACATGCTACTTGGACTCCTCTTCTGGCTCAACTCATTCACACTGCCCACTGGCGCGCCGAAAGCGACCATCGACCTGATGACGCGCGAAGGCGCCGCTCAAGTCAAGGGCGAGTGGCGCTACAGCGATGTGAAGATCGTCGATACCGAATTCCTCGAAGCCGGTGGCGATGGCCAGCCATCGGAGCGGCCCAATCGAGCACAGACGATTGTGCCGCAAGCGGGCGGCGCCGATTACGACGACAGCGCCTGGCAACGCATCGCGCCGAACGAACTATCGACGCGCCGCGGGAACGGGCGGCTCAGCTTCAACTGGTACCGCATTAACGTTAGAGTGCCCGATAAATTCAACGGCGCCGACGTCGTTTTCGAAACCACCGTCGACGATTACGCCGAAATCTGGGTCGATGGCGAACTCACGCGCGGCGCGGGTCAAAGCGGCGGCAGCGTTGTCGGCGGTTGGAACGTACCGAATCGCTTGCTGATTGCGAAAAACGCCAAGGCCGGTCAGAGGATTCAACTCGCCGTGTTTGGCATGAACGGGCCGATTTCAAATCCACCGACAAACTACATCTTCATGCACGCGGCAAAGTTGGAGTTCCATCCGGGTAATGGCGGACCGTTCGCGCCGGCGCAGCGCGAAGTCAACGTGCGCGTCGACAAGAAGGACGCCGCGCTTGATGCGATCGTGCCGTTGAATCCGAAAGTGTACAAACTCGCCGAAGGCTTTCAGTTCACGGAGGGTCCGGTGTGGGTTACAAAAGGCCGCTATCTGCTGTTCAGCGATCCGAACGCGAATCGCATTTACAAGTACGAGCCCAGCGGGACCCTCAGCGTCTTCCGCGAAGAGTCCGGCTACAGTGGCGCCGATATCGCCGAGTACGGGCAACCGGGTTCGAACGGTCTCGCCGTGGACCGCGACGGCCGTTTGACCATCGATCAACACGGCAACCGGCGCGTCGTTCGATTGAACGGCGACGGTTCGGAGACTGTCCTCGCCGACCGCTTCGAGGGCAAGCGGCTCAACAGCCCGAACGATCTGGTCTATCGCCGCGACGGTGCGCTGTTCTTCACCGATCCGTTCTTCGGCCTGCCAAAGTTCGATAAGGACCCGCGTAAGGAACTACCGTTCAGCGGGGTTTATTCGCTTCACAATGGCAAGCTTCGGTTGGTGACGAAGCAGCTGCCAGGACCGAATGGCATTGCGTTTTCGCCGGACGAGAAATTTCTCTACGTTGGCAACTGGCAGGAAGATCGAAAAGTGGTCATGCGTTATCCGGTGAACGACGACGCCACGACCGGCGAAGGCGAACTATTCTTCGACATGACCAGCGCCGGCGGAGAAGACGCGATCGACGGCATCAAAGTGGACATCGAAGGCAACCTGTTCGTCTCCGGCCCCGGCGGAATTTGGGTGCTTTCGGAAAACGGGCGGCATCTCGGCACAATCGTCACACCAAAACACGTCCACAACATGGCATGGGGCGATGACGACGGCCGCACGCTCTACCTCTGCGCGCGCGACGGCCTCTACAAAATGCGATTGTTGATACCAGGAGCGAGCCAGTGATTTTACTAGCCTCGGTTGTTCTCGTTGAGCTGTTCACATCCCAAGGTTGCTCGTCGTGTCCGCCCGCCGACGCGTTGCTCGCCAAGCTCGACGAAGATCCAAACATCGTGGTGCTCAGCGAGCACGTCGATTACTGGAACTATCTCGGCTGGCGCGATCCGTTTTCCTCGGCCGCGTTCAGCGAGCGGCAAGCGGCTTATGTGCGGCGCTTCGGGTTGCGAAGCGCCTACACGCCCCAGATGATCGTCGATGGGCAGGTCGAGTTTGTCGGCAGCGACGGCGGCTACGCGAAGAAAACGATCGAACGCGCCGCGCGCGCCCCGAAATCGCCGATCACGCTTACACGCAACGGAGACACGGTCCGAGTCGAAGCACCCGCCGGCGCGAAGGCCGAGTTGTGGATCGCCTTGGCTCGGCACACCGGTGCTTCCGACGTGCCGCGCGGGGAGAACGCGGGGCGTCATTTGAAGCATGTGGCGGTGGTGCGGTCGCTGGTCAAAGCGGGCGATGTCGGCAGGGATAAATCGCTGACGCACACCCTAAAACTGCCGCAGCCCGAGGCGGGAACCTCGGGCTGGCGGGTTGTTGCGTTCTTGCAGGAGCCGGGCCAGGGAAAGATCCTCGGCGTGGCGAAGTTGTAACGGTTACTCCACGATCGTCAGCGCAATTTTCTTGTGCTCCGCGTCAAGCGAAGCGATCTTGAAGTTGCGAATCATGCCGGTGCGCAGCGAAGCGGCTTTCGGCGTGGGATCTCCGCCCTTGCCTTCCTTCCAACGCCCCTTTAGCAGCGCGGCCAGCGAGCCGACATCGACGTTCGAAGAGGCAGCGGCCGCCGGCTTGGCTGCTTCTTCCTTCTTCTCTTCGAGCTTGCACTCGCCGTACACGCCTTCGGCTACTTCGACCTTCAGCGAGTTGTTACGAACATCGGCGATACGGCCCGAGATCATCTCGCCGACCGTGTGTTCGGTGATGAAGTTGTCGACCTTGGTCGGTTGCAGTTGCTTGAGGCCCAGCCGGATCCGCCGTCGTTCTTTGTCGATATCGAGCACGATCGCGCGGACCGTCTCGCCTTCCTTCACAACGTCCTTCGGATGATCGACACGCTTGTCGTTGGCCATGTCGCCAATATGGATCATGCCGTCAAGGCCGTCGCCCAAATCGATGAACGCCCCAAACGCCTGAATGGACGTCACCGGCGCTTCGACGATCGTACCCGGCTTGTACTTCTCCAGTGCTTCAGTGAACGGATCGCCCAACGCGCTCTTGAGGCTAAGCTCGATGCGCTTATCGCCCGGCTTCACGCCGAGCACAACGACTTCAACCTGATCGCCGACCTTCAACAAATCGGAAGGCTTGCGGACCTTCTTCGACCACGACATCTGCGAGAGATGAATCAGGCCATCAACCCCCGGCGCCAGTTCGACGAACGCGCCAAACTCGGTCAGCCGCGCGACGATGCCCATTGCCTTCTGCCCGGACTGGAATTTCTCCGCCGCGACAGTCCACGGATCCGGCGTCAACTGCTTCACGCCGAGCGAGACCTTGCGCGTATTCGTATTGAGCTTCAAGATCTTGACGTCGATCTCATCGCCGATCTTCACAACATCGGCGGGTTTGCCCACGCGGTTCCAGCTCATATCGGCCACGTGCAGCAGACCGTCGACGCCGCCCAGGTCGAGAAACGCACCAAAGTCGGTGACGCTGCGCACGCGGCCCTTCAACACATCGCCTTCCTTCAGCGAGTGGAACCGCTCTTCCTTTTTCTTGGCCGATTCTTCTTCGAGCACCACGCGCCGGTCGACAACGATGTCCTCTTTCTCGACATCGATCGACAGGATGCGTACCTCGACATCCTGGCCCACGAGCTTCTGCAGTTCGAACGCATCTCGCGTGCCGGAACGCGACGCGGGCATGAACGCGCGCCCGCCGATATCGACGCGCACGCCGCCCTTCACCGTATCGGTGACTTTTCCTTGTACCGTGCGCTTCTCATTGAAAGCGGCGAGCAAGCCGCTCCAATCTTTCGGCTTCTCCACACGGATCGGCGAGAGCAGCGTCACGCCGTCGTCGGTGCGGCCGATGATGGTCACTTCGATGAGATCGCCGACGGCGACATCTTGTGCTTCGGGCGGCAGCGACGCCTTAGGCAGCGCGCCTTCGGCTTTACCGTGGATATCTACGAGGACGGCATCGTCGCTGACTGCAACGACAGTGCCTTTAATGGGACCGGACGATTCGGCGGCTTTCTTCGGTGCGGCGGCTTGTTCTTGCTCGAACTGCTGCAGGATGTCGCCAAACGACGACTCCTCGGCTTGCGCGCCAGCTTCTTCGAATTGCTCGTCGACTGGATTGGCTGGGTTCATATACTAGGCTTGCGAGACTTTTTCCATTTTGGCATAAAGCGCGGAGGCCGCGAGGGATCGGCCGGATGGCCGGGTGGCGCGCGTCAGCGAGCGGGCGGATCCATAACTCAAGTACCGACCTTTAACGGAGCTCCTTCCACAATCCCCACTGTTCCACTGCATGAATCGCCCCGAACCAGTCGAGGCCCCTGTCAGCATGTCGATCGGCAACCCAACGGAGAGAATCGACGGGGGGGCGTGCCGCTATAATAGGCTTCTTCCCCAAAGGAGCGAAGGCCCAAGCCGATGTCCAACAACGAATGGGCGCGGATGAAACAGATCTACGCCGAAGCGGCCGACCTGCCACTGAACAAACGTGATGCGTTTGTGGAGCAGGCTTGCGGCGGGAACGCGGCGTTGCGCGAAGCGGTGATGAAGCTGCTCGCGCAGGGCGATGCCACCGAAACGCTTAACGTAATCGCGAAGCCCGAACACGCTTTCGCCGATGGGGAGCTGGTCGCGGAGCGGTTTCGGATTCTCCGGTTTGTTGGGGCGGGAGGGATGGGAGAAGTTTTCGCGGCCGAGGACACCGAGCTTGGTGGAATAGTCGCACTGAAAACGTTGCGGCCCGCCTACGGCGCCGACGCGCAACTCCTCGCGCGATTTCGACGCGAAGTCCAGTTGGCGAGGCAGGTCACGCACCCCAATATCTGCCGCGTGTTCGACGTCGGCCGCAGCGGCGATCACGTCTTTTTAACGATGGAGTTGTTGGAGGGTGAAACGCTGGCGCAGCGGTTGCGCCGTACCGGACCCCTGGGCGAAAAGGCAGCCCTGCCGATTTTGCGCCAAGTTACCGAGGGTTTGGCGTCGCTACACGAACGCGGGATTGTCCATCGCGATTTGAAGCCGGGTAACATCATGGTCGTGTCCGCCCACACCGGCGGCGAACGCGCGGTAATCACCGACTTCGGCCTGGCCCGCACCGAGGACGATGACGCGGGCATGCTGACCCAACCCAATCTGATGGTGGGAACGCCGCGATACATGGCGCCCGAACAGTTGCAGGGGCGGCCGGCGACGCCGCAGTCGGATCTCTTCGCGCTCGGTCTGATTATTTTCGAGACTATTTCCGGCAAGAGGCCCGCGCCCGGCGCACCGGCGCCGGCCCGTGGCATCGAAGCGATTGCGGTCCGTTGTCTCTCGGAAGAACCCAGCGAGCGGCCACAGTCGACCGCCAAAATCCTGCCGGCGTTCGACGGCGAGGCCGTGGCGGGCCTTGGGCCCCCAAAGAAATCGGGCATTCGCTACGCTTTGGCGGCCGCGGCGATATTACTGGCTGCGTCCGGCGGGTTGTTCGCCCTAAAGAAAGATGGAGCGCCAGCGGCGCCGCCGGAGAAACGTCTAGTCGCGGTGCTACCGTTTCAAACCATCGGCGAAGATCGCGAGCTGCGCGCCCTGTCGGACGGCATGGCGGAGATGCTCAGTTCGAAACTCACACAACTCGAGCAGTTTTCGGACGCGTATTCGGTCGTGCCAAGCAGTGAGATCCGCGGGCGCAATATCGACAGCGTCGAGCGCGCCCGAAAGCTGTATGGCGTGAGCCTCGCGGTAACGGGATCGATTCAACGGTTGGGCGACACGATGCAACTGACCGCCAATCTGGTCGACGCGGCGAGTCTGCGGCAACTTCGTTCGAGTTCGTTCGACGCAGGGCCGAAGGATCTGAAGGCGTTGCGCGATGGCGTGATCGGACGTGTTGTCGGTATGCTCGATTTTCGTGCGCCCAAACAAGCGGAAGCCGTACTTGCCTCGCAGGAGACCGATCGCGCCGAGGCCTACTTCGCGTACCTGGAGGGCAGCGGATATCTGTACCGGTTCGATGTCGAGGGCAATGTCGATCGCGCCATCGCGAGCCTGGAGAAGGCGCTGCGGGACGACCCGAAGTACGCGTTAGCGCACGCCGCGCTCGGCGAGGCGTTTTGGCGGAAAGCTCGCGCGACCAACGAACCGCAGTGGGCGGTACGAGCGGTCGAGTCGGCGAAACGAGCGGTCGAACTAGGGGGATCGTTGGCGGTGCCCCACATCAAACTCGGCGAGATCTACGCGCAGAACGGACGCCAGCAGGAGGCGATTCGCGAATTCAAGAAGGCGCTTGAGGCGCAGCCGTCCAATGCGGAGGCGTTCCGGGGCCTCGGCCGCGCGTATTCCCAGATCGGCTTGCACAAGGAGGCCGAGGACGCATACTTGCAGGCGGCGCGGTTGCGTCCCACCGATTGGTATGTGTATAACCTGCTGGGGATTTTCTACAACGACATCGGCAAGAACGATCAGGCCGAACAGGCGTGGATCCGGGCGCGCGATCTAACGCCGGACAACGAATACCCGTATCGAAATCTCGGAATGCTATACATCGACGTGGGCCGGTTTTCCGATGCTGCGGTGCAGTTTGAGAAGTCAATGGCGATCAAGCCGTCGTTCCTCGCTCATTTGGGTATGGGGCGCCTAGCCTACTTCGCCGGGAGGCAAGGCGATGCAGTCGTCCAAGCTGAAGCGGCGATCCAGTTGGAGCCAAACAACTATCACGCATGGGCTTTGAAGGCATCGGCACTCGCACAGACGCCCGGAAAAGAGGCCGATGCGCGTGCGGCCTATGAGACGGCGATCGAAAAAGGCGAAACCCGAATGACAATTTCCCCTACGCCGGAACTTCGCGCAAATATCGCCTTCTATCACGCTCGGTGCGGACGGAAGGCAAAGGCGTTGGAAATCCTGTCGCAACTTGCAGCGTTGCCTCATCTCGATTTCAGCGCGCGGCTCACCGCCGCGGCTGCGCGCGATGCCGCGGGCGACAGGGTGATGGCCGTTAAAGAAGTCGTGGCACTGCGGCGGGAGGGATTCGCTCCCGCCCGTTTGAACGCGGATCCGGCTTTACGGGCGTTGGCTGCGGAATCGGCGCGCTAGCACTTGGGT
>VFZQ01000072.1 GCA_016871135.1 Acidobacteriota bacterium
AGGTTGGTATTCGGATTCAGTAAGATGAAATCGTAGGCGATTCCGTACCCGCCGCGAACGCTCATCTTGCCGCCATTCGGATTCCAGGCAAAGCCGAAGCGGGGGCCCCAATTGGCGTTGCGGTTGAATGCGGTCGGCGTGACTTCGATCGAACCGAACGCGCCCGTGCCCGCACCGCCAAGCGCCTGCTGGCGGTTCAGATTGAGATTGGACAGGAGTCCGTTGACTTCGCTGACGCCGCCGGCAACCTCAACACGCAAGCCGACGTTGAGCGTGAGATCACGTCGAACCCGCCAGTCGTCCTGCGCGAACATGCCGTGGTTGGTTACGCGGTTGCCTCGGATCGAACCGCCGAAACGCTGCGAATACTGCACGGGCGTTCCGGTCTGGAAGGCCGCGAAGTTGGCGAACGTCAACGAGCCGCGAACGTTCGAATCGAAGATGCTGTTGGCCTGGATGCGTTCGATGTTGTAGCCGAACTTGAAGTTATGCGTGTTGGCCGTTTTGGTCACGGTGGTCAAGTTGTTGTAGACGTTCTGCGTGCGCCCTTGCGGAATTCCCGCCCAAGAGCCGAGTTCGGAGGTGCCGTCCTGGAAGAGCACGCTCGGCGCGGTAATCCTTTCAAGAGGAGTAAAGTTCGGCAGGCTGCGGAGGAACCCGGTTGTATTGTTAATGACAAGCGAAGCGCTCTGTACATGCGTGAAGTTCATCGTGAACGCTTGCGGCTTGTTGGTCGAGCTTGCGCCATTGGTCGGAATATTGGAGCTGATAAACGTCAAACCAGGGCTGTTGTTCGCCGATTTCTGGTAGGCGTACCGGCCCGAGATGGTGGTCCGGTCGGAGATGTTCCAGTCGATCTTAGAAGAGTACGCTGTGGAATTAGTGCCAAGAGGAGCGGAGAACGAAAGTGTGCCAGAGGGCGAACTGACGCCTTTGACTGCCTCAAAGAGTTGGCGGGAGGCGGGATTGGTGATACCCGAAACCTGCGCTGGAGTGGGAACGGTTGCGATGCGGGTGCCGCCGCTGCCGCGAATCTTCTGTTGCTCGTAGGTGCCATAGAAGAACAACTTGTTGCGGATAATGCGCCCGCCGCCTTGCGCCACCCAATCGTTGTCGCGGAGAATGGCGGCCTTACCGGAACGGTCGAAATAGTCGCGGGCATTCAATTTGTCGTTCTTGAAGAACTCGACCAGCGTGCCATGGTAATCGTTGGTGCCGCTCTTGGTGACGATCTGGAACTGCGAACTCGCGTTGCGGCCATACTCGGCGTTGAAGTTGTTGGAGATGACGTTGACTTCTTTGATTGTGTCCAGCGGAACGGTGCCGATGCCGGCCCCGCCGGTCGTGGACACGTCGGTTGCGTTCGCGTTGTCAATCGTGATGTTGTTGCCGCGTCCGCGTCCGCCATTCGAGTTAAAGCTGCCCTGACCGAGAAACGGGTTGCGGGCGGTCACCGGAATTACACCCGGGGTCGTGCCGGCAAGTGACAGAACACCGTTGGGCAGAGCCAACGAGATGATCGCTTTGGATTCTACGACCGATCCCAACTGCGCGGAAGTCGTGTTGATAGAGACGGCCGCTTCTTCGATTACGATCTCCTGACGCGTGGAGGATACTTCGAGCGTGGTTTTTAGTTCGCGGATGCCGCCGGTGTTGACGGTAGTTCGCGTGGTGGCTGCGGCAAATCCGGCCTTCTCAATGCGAACCTCGTAGTCACCGACTGTCAAAAGCGTGAAGCGCGCTTCGCCCTGGAGGTCTGTTTGTAGTTCGCGCGCTGAGCCTTGCGCGATGTTCTTCGCAACCACCTTCGCACCGGAAATTGCGGCCGAAGAGGAGTCGTTTACTCGGACCACCAAGTCACCCGTGATTTGGGCGAACATAGGCACGGTCAATAGCAGCGCTGTCAGCGCATGCCGAAGTGTGGTGTTCATTTGTACCCTTAAAGAGATTTGCCGCGCAGACGGTCATCGCGCGGGTTGAAGTTCATGTACCCGGAAGCTAGGCGCTTCCATTCCCATTTACTACGAGACAACGTCCCAACCGCCGTACCCGGGCGGATTGGCAACGATGCCCCTAGGATAGCCTATTTATTTGAGGGTTTGCCCCGCCCGGATCTCATCCGACCCGCGCTTAACAACCAGATCGCCCGCCTTCAGATCCCCAAACACCTCGATCAAATCCCCAACCGGCACGCCCTTCGACACCGCCACATGCTCCGCCTTGCCGTCCGCATTACGGATGACGAACATCTTTTCGGTGGTGGTCACCACAGCCGTAGGCGGCACCAGTATCGACGCCTTCGCCTTGCGCACGGGCCAAGTCGCCTCGGCGTACATGCCGGGCGCCAACACGCCGCTCCCATTCTGCACGTCAAGCTCAACCGGCATCGTGCGCGTCTTCGGATCGAGGCTCCGCGCCAGCCTCGTGACCACGCCACTTCCCGAAACCCCGCCCTGCACCGTGAACGGCACGTGTGCGCCGCGGATGATGCCGCCGATCTCGCTTTCAGGCACAGCGACGACCACGCGCAGCCGGTTCGTCTGCTCCAGTCGCAACAGCGTTCCCGCGCTCGGGCCCGCCAGCGCGCCGGGGTGCACGCGGCGCTCGGTGATAATGCCGTCGAACGGCGCGCTAATGTCGAGATACTCAAGCATCTCGTTCAACGCCGCCGCCGATGCGCGCGCCGCCGCCGCCTGTGTATGAATGCTGCGGATGAGCGCCTTCTGCGCTTCCACGCCCTTTTCGTATTGCACGATCTCGTTCGCCGCGATCGCCCCCGGCGTCTTCGCCGCGTCCTTCAATCGCGAAAGCGTCGCTTCCATCGCGGCCTGCTTCGCCTCGGCTTCGGCGCGCTGACTCTCGATCGCCAACGCCTTCGCCTCGTGCTCGGCCAATTGCGCCTTCATTTCGGGCGCTTTCAGTTCAATCAGCAGTTCGCCCTGACGCACCGCGGAGCCGCGGTCGACGATGACGCGCTCGACAAAACCCTGCACGCGCGCGACGATGTCGACGGCCTGATAGGGCATGATCTCGGCGGGGAGTTTCAGCTTGCGGTCGATGACCTTGGTGACGACCGCCGTGGTTTCCTGGGCGGCCGCCAGTGTCGAGACGAGGAAAATCAGATTACGCGCGTTCATAGTACCGGCTCATGGGGTCGTTCGGGTCGAGAGATTTCGAATGCCGGGTGGCGCGCGATTGGAGCATCGCGTAGAGAGCCGGCAAAACAGTGAGTGTTGTAATGGTCGCGGCGATCAGTCCGCCGATGACGGCGCGGCCGAGCGGCACGGTCTGCTCGCTGCCTTCGCCCATGCCGAGCGCGATCGGAATCATACCCGCGATCATCGCCGCAGCGGTCATGACGATCGCGCGGAAACGGCCGGAAGCGCCAATGGTCGCCGCTTCGATCACATCGTGGCCCTGCGCGCGGGCGGCTTCGCAGAATGTAATCATCAAGATCGAATTGGCCGTCGCGATGCCGGTGGCCATGATCGCGCCGATATAGCTCTGCACGTTGAGCGTCGTGCCGGTGATCTTCATCGCGAGCAACGCCCCGGCGACGACGGCAGGCGTGGTCAGCACGATCGCCAACGCCAGCCGGAAACTCTGGAAGTTGGCGGTGAGCAGCAGGAAGATCGCTCCAATCGCGATCAGCAGCCCCGTTTGCAGGCCGTCAAGAGTCTCGCGCAGCGGCGGAATGTGCCCGCGCACGTTGACCGTAACGCCGCGCGGCGCCGCGCCGGCCTTGGCGATCGCGGCGGTGATTTCTTTCTGCGCTTCGCTCAACGGCTTGCCGTGGATGTTGGCTGTGATCGAAACCACGCGCTGCATGTTGTAGCGTTCCACCTGTCCAAAGATACGGCCGCGTTCGACCGTCGCCAGATCGCTGAGCGTCGGCCGCGCCTGACGGTTCTGCATCACGGGAAGATCGTTCAAATCCTGCACCGACGCCATGCGGTGCTGCGGAATTTCAACCTGGATCTGGAAGGCATTGCCGCTCGCGGGATCGCGCCAGTAGTTCGGTTCGATGAACCGCGACGACGATGTTGCCGCGACGACCGAGCGTGCGACGTCCTGCATCGTCAGCCCGTATTGACCGGCGCGTTCGCGATCGATCTTCACGTCGAGCGTCGGATAGTCGAGCGGCTGCGCAAACTGCACATCGCGCAGCGTTTTCACCTGCAACAGTTCGCGCATCACCTTCTGCGCGTGCTCCAGATTCGCCGGAAGCGCCGGGCCTTGCATGGCCACTTCAATCGGCGTCGGCGAGCCGAACGAGAACACCTCGGCCACAATATCGCCCGCCTCAAAAGAGATCTTGGTATTGCCGAGTTCCGCGGCGAATGCCGCGCGCAGCTTCTCCTTCAACGCTTCCCCGCGCGGTTTCGCACTCGGCTTCAAAGAAACCTGCAGAACCGCCTCATGCGGTCCGGAGGTCCATAAATACAGGGTGTTGATCGGGTAGCTGGCCGGTTGTACGCCGATAAATCCGCTTGAAATTTCGACGTTCGCTTTTCCGCCTACTTCGCGCTCGATAATTTCCAGCGCCTTCAACGCGACCAACTCGGTGCGTTCGATCCGCGTGCCTGTTGCCGCGCGAAGCCGCAACTTGAACTGTCCGGTGTCGACCTCGGGGAACAGCTCTCTGCCGATGCCGGGCAAGAGCACGTAAACCGCGCCGATCGATGCGATCAAATACACTGGCACGATGACAAACTTCGCTCGCAAGATGCCCCGCACGTAGTTTTCGTAGAACGCAAACGTCGCTACTGGACTCTTCGAGTGGCGCATCATCCACGTCGCAAGCACCGGCACCAGAGTGCTCGAAAGCAAATACGACGCGATCATGGCGAGGCCGACCGCAAGCGACAGCGGCACGAATAGCTGCCGCGCGACACCGGTCATGAAGAACGACGGCAAAAACACCGCAAGCACCGTGAGCATCGAAAGGAACCGCGCCAGCGCCGTCTTCGACGCGGCTTCGTAAACCGCGCGTGCCCGGTTCAGCCCCTCGGCCATGTGCGCATGAATGTTCTCGATCTCCACCGTCGCTTCGTCGACCAACACGCCGACGGCAAGCGCAAGTCCGGCCAGCGTCATGATGTTAATCGTTTGCCCGAAGGCCCACAATCCAATCACCGCGGCGAGCAGCGAAATCGGGATCGTGGCGACGACGATCAGGCTGCCGCGCCAATCGCGCAGAAACAGCAGGACCATCAGCGCGGTCAACAACGCGCCGAGCGCGGCCTCATTCACCAGCGACCGCAACGCCGAGGTCACGAAGCGCGATTGATCGAACTCCAGCCGCACATCGACATCGTCCGGACACACCGCTTTGAATGCGGGCAAGTTAGCGCGGACGCGCCGGAGCACATCGACGCTCGACGCATCGGCGCGCTTGGTCACCTGCATGTAGACGGTGCGTTTGCCGTTCACATGCGCGTAGGCCGTGATGATGTCGGTGCCGCTTTCAACCGTCGCAATATCGCGCAGAAACACAGGCGGTGTTTCGCCTGGCCGCAGCGGCGCCGAGAGCAGCTCGCCCAAGTTGCCGCCCAGCGCGGCGTTGGTCTGCGTGATTGTATTGAAGTCGCCAATGCGCAAGTTGCCTGAAGGCTGAACGGTCGATGCACGATTGACGACCTTGATCGCTTCATCCGGCGAGATGCGGTGCGTGCGCATCTTGTCCGGATCGAGCCGGATCACGATCGTGCGTTGATTACCGCCGAACGGAGGCGGCGCGGACACGCCGGGAAGCGTCGCAAATAGCGGCCGCACGCGGTTCAACGCGATGTCCTGCATTTCGCCCGGACTCCGCGTGGCGCTGGAGAAAATTAGCTGTCCGACAGGAAGGCTGCCTCCGTCGAAGCGCGTTATGAAAGGTCCGACGACGCCGGGCGGCATGAACGCGCGCGAACGCGTGACATAGCCGACCACCTGCGCCATCGCCTGATCCATGTCGGTGCCCGGATGAAAGACGAGCTTCATCAGAGACGCGCCCTGAATGTTCTTCGACTCGACGTGCTCAATGCCTGCGATGTAGAGGAAGTGATACTCGTAGTAGTACGTCAGGTAGCCTTCCATCTGCGCCGGGTCCATGCCGCCATAGGGCTGTGCGACGTAGATCGCCGGCGCGCCGAGCGCCGGGAAGATATCGACCGGCATGCGATTGACCGCAAGCCCCGCCGCGCCGAGGATGCCGAGCACGGCGACCAAAACGGCGATGGGCTTTCGCAACGCTGCGAGTACGAGACGCATTTACGGAAGCCTCGCCAGGAAGGGCTCGAGATCGCCCTGCGCGTAGGCGAGCGAGAGTTCCGCGCGCCAGACGGCGATGCGCGCGATCGATGTTTCAATTTCGGCCTGCGTCAATTGGCGCTGTGCGTCGGCAACTTCGAGCAGCGTGCCGAGGCCCGCCTTGTAGCGCGCCTGCGATTGATCCAGCGCCGTCTGCAACGCGGCGATCTGCTTCGGCGCGATCTCGGCGATGCGTTTGGCGCCGTCGAGTTGCGCGCGCGCCTGCGCGGCGCGGCCGGTGAGTTCGCGTTCGATCAACTCGCGCCTCGCTTCTTCCTTGCGTTGCCTTTGCAGTTCGATCTCCTTGCGCGCGCGAAGCGCTCTGTAATCGAGAATCGGAAACGTCGCCGAGAAGCCAACGGCCCAGTTGCCGTGATCGGGATACAGCCCGCGTCCGCCGCCGGCGAAGGGACCTTCCACCCGCGCGCCGCTGCCGCGGCCAAATGCGGCCGCTTGCGCTGAGAATCGCGGATACCAGCTTTTGTCGATGGCCTTCATGCGTGCGATCACTTCATCAATCGAGAACTGCTGCTCGCGCAAATAGGGATGCGCGCCGGTCGCGGCCCTAATAGGCTCGGCGGTTTTCACGAAGGGAGCCGAATCAACCGTGGCCGCGGGCTCGCCGGTATATTGCTCCAGCAGCGCCTTCGCCTGGGCGACCGCTTGTTCGGCGCGGATGATATTCGTTTCGGCGACGATGCGCTCCGCTTGCATGCGAGCGAGATCGGCGCCGGGCCGCAGTTCCGCTTTCACAAGTGCGTCGATGATGGTCTCGAACTGACGATAGCGTTCAAGCGCGGCCTGCGCGGCCGCTACCGTCTGCTGCGCCGCGACAACCGAGAGGTACGCATCGGCCGCCGCTGCGCCGGCATCCAGTTTCGCGCGCGCGATCGATGATTCGGCCCGTGCCTTTCCAACGGCAGCAGCGTCGACCTCCGCTTGACGTCGGCCGAAGTCGAACGGCTCCCACGAGACAAGCAGGCCGATCGCCGCGCCGAAAACGTTGCGCGATTGATCGCCGTCGATCTGCGGACCCGAGATCGGCGGTATAACCGTGTTCGGAAACAGCAGCCCAAAAACGTTGTTTGCGGTGGCGCGGTTGACCTGCGCGGTGGCGTCGACGCGCGGCAGAAACGCAGTGCGCGCCAGATTCACCGCCGCGGACGCTTCGTTCACCTGCTCGCGCGAAATCTTGATGGACGGATAGCGCTCGCCGGCTTTGTTAACAGCCTCCTTAAGCGTCTGCGCATGCAGCGCCACGGCTGTTAATAGAAGTAGCTGCTTCATGAGCGTTCGCGGCAGATTCCGCGTTTTGAATTTCGGATAAATCTCACGAGGTGCTCAGTGTGTGGCCCACTCAATTCCGTCTGAATACGATGCAGCGCGGTTTCGAGCGGAAGCTTACTACGATACAACAAACGGTAAGCGTCCTTTAATGCGCGGACCTGCTCGGCGGCAAATCCGGCCCGCCTCAGGCCGACGACGTTGAGACCACACGGCGTCACGTTGAAATCGGTGTACAGAAAATAGGGCGGCACATCGAGGTTCACCCGCGTATTGCCCCCGATCATCGCGTAGCTGCCGATTTTCGAGTACTGATGCACCACCACGCCGCCGGACAGAAACGCGTTGTCCTCGATCTCCACATAACCCGCCACCAGCGCACAACTGGCGATGACGTTGTTGCTGCCGATCGTCGCGTTGTGCGCGATATGGCCGGAAGTCATGACGTAGTTGTTATCGCCGATGATCGTTGTCGTCTCGGGTTTCGTCCCGCGCGAAATCGTATAGTGTTCGCGGATCTTGTTGCCATGGCCCAACACCAGATAGCTGCGTTCGCCGGTGAAGACCTTGTCCAGCGGATCGGTGCCAAGCACCGTGTGCGCCGAGATTTCGTTACGGTCGCCGAGCGTCGTCCAGCGTTTGATATAGACGTAGGGCTCGATCTTGCAGTGCGCGCCAAGCACGACGTCCTGCTCAATAATGGCGAAGTCGCCGATAACGGTTTGCGGTCCGATGACAGCATCGGGATGCACTCTGGCCGTCGGTGCAATTTGCGCGGAAGGATCGATGGGCATCCGTCTTCGTATCATACAAGGCATGCGTGTTTGCGATTTGGCTTCGGCCCTGAATGTCTCCTTCGAAGGCGACGGCGCGATTGAAATTGCGAGTGCCGCGGCGCTCGAAGATGCCGGCGCGGGTGATCTATCCTTCGCTTACGGCCGCAAGGGAATCGCGGCGGCGAGCGGTTCCAAGGCCGGTTGCCTGATCGTCGACGCGGACTTTCCCCAGGGGCGAACGCTGCTGAGAGCGCCCGATCCGCGCGCGTATTTCGCCATGGCGTTGAAGCTGCTGTATCCTGCCAAAACGTTCCCCGCCGGTGTGCATCCATCGGCGGTCGTCGCTCCGACGGCGGTGATCGAAGAGGGCGTCTCCATCGCAGCCTTCGTTTCGATCGGTGAGCGTGCCGTGATCGGTGCAGGCAGCGTAATCGGCGCGGGCAGCGTGGTCGGCGACGATGTCGTCATCGGCGAAAGTTCGCTGCTGCATCCACGCGTGACGATCTACGACGGCGTTCGGGTCGGCGCGCGCGCTGTGCTTCACGCGGGTGTCGTCCTCGGCGCGGACGGATTCGGCTTCGTGCGAGTCGGGCCGTCGTATCAGAAGTTTCCGCAGGTGGGCCGCGTGATTGTAGGCGACGATTGCGAGATCGGTGCGAATACGACCATCGACCGCGCCGCGCTCGGCGTCACCCGCATCGGCAACGGCGTCAAGCTCGACAACATGGTGCACATCGGACACAACTGCGTCATCGAAGACAATGTCGTCATCGCGGCGCAGACCGGCATCTCGGGCGGTTGCGTCATCGAGAAGGACGCGATCATCGGCGGCCAGGTCGGCATGGGCGACAAGGTGCGAGTAGAGTCCGGCGCGGTGCTCGGTTCGGGCAGCGGCGTGCTGACCTCGAAAATCGTGCGCGGCGGCGAGACCTACTGGGGAACACCAGCGCGGCCGCTCAAGGAGTACCTCAAGCAACTCGCGCTGGTGGCCAATCTACCCGCGCTCAACGAGCGCGTGAAAGCGCTCGAATCAAAAGACCACTCGATCTAGAGCAGCGCCGTCGGCCGGCGCGACCAGGTGTTCGCGCGGTCCTTCGCAATGCCTTCAAGCGCCGCGACATGTGCCCCGGCCTGCGTCAGTACGTGATGCAAATCGTTGCCGATGCTGATGAACGTGAAGTCCTTGTTCAAGAACTCTTCGACGCGCGCGGTGCCGAACAGGAACAGGCCGAGAATCACGTTGTTCTTCTTCGCGGTTTCGATTAGCTTCGTCGTCGCCGCGCCGAGTTCGGGCGAAGTATACATATGCGGGAATTCATACTTCTCGTAAAGACCCATCGACATACACAGATCGTTCTGGCCGAGGAACAGAATGTCGACGCCGGGCACGGCCGCGATCTCTTCGATGTTTTCAATGCAAGACGCGGTCTCAACCTGCAGCGCGACGATCGCGTTCTTGTTCCAATTGCCCGCATAACCGAGTAGCCCGCCCTTGTTCATCGAACGCTGCGGGAAGTACACCGAACGCGTTCCGGCTGTCGGATACAACGCGCAACTAACGGCCTGCCGGGCCTCTTCCGCGGTGTTGATGTACGGCACCAGCACGCCGTCGGCGCCGAGATCGAGCGATTGCTGAATGCCGATGCGGTCGTCATAGCCTCCGACGCGGACCATCGATTTCGCGCCGCCGCTGGCGACGCCGCAAAGCATTGCCGATAGTTGCTCCGGACCCATCGGGCCGTGCTGCGTATCGATCAGCAGCCAATCGTAACCGGTATGCGCGAGTTGCTCGGCAACGGTGGGGCTATGCGAATTGACGAACAATCCGAACTTAGGTTTGCCGCCGCGGAGCTCTTGCTTAAACTCGGCGCCGGTGAGAGGGGTATTTGCCATTATTTGTGTCTCCTGAATGCGAACTACCAATCGAGCATAGCCGAAGTGTGGTGGAGGCGTCAAAATACGTTACGATGGGGCGGTGAAGATTTACGAGCAACCCGGTTACGAGTGGTTTCTCGATTGGACCAATGATGCCGGCGTCGTTACGCCCGAGCGCGCGAAGGCGCTCGCGAGTCAACTGCGCCGGTCTTCGGATGCTTGTTCGGCGATGCGGCGGATCTTGGCGCCCCGCGTCGACGCCGCCCACCTTGATGACAAGAGTCTCGTAAGGACCGTCCTCAGGATGGTCGAGAACGGGTCGCTGATCTTAACGTGGCATTCCAAGCGCCTATACGCGCCGCATGTGCCCGAGGCCGAGGCGCCCGTCGAAGCGCCCGTATCAATATCGCAGCGCGCCGAAGTCGTTGAGGAGGAGCCCGAAGGTTTTCCGCCCAATCACGATCAGGCGGCACAGGCGCAGGCGCTGCAACAGGCGGCGATCAGCGGCGTGCCGTTCTGCGAGGAGTGCGAGAGGGCGCGGCAGGAGTTAGCGGAGCAGCAACAACTGCAACAGCCACAACCGGCGCCGGCGCCGGCGCCGGCGAAGAAGCAAACCCCCGTGGAATCAGGCGAACCCGGCCAGTTCCCGGCTGGCCACGATCAGAACGCGCAGGCACAGGCATTGGAAGCGTCCGCCGTCGAGGGCGTTCCCTTCTGCCAAGAGTGTGAAAAAGCGGGGCAATCCCAACGTGCCGAAAAGGAGGAGATGGCGGTATGACCCGACGCGAGAAGATTCAAGAAGTACTCTGGCCTCGGGGTGAGGACCATAGCGTATTCGCAATTCTCGACGGCGCGCGCAATCGCGCGATCTACTCGAAGTTATTGAACTCGTACCGCGAGACCGATTGCCTGTACGCCGGAAACCTCAGCCCGGCGTTGGAATCGGCGGCGCCTCATCTGGTGCGGCTCGAATTGGACGATAAGCTCACCAACGACTTACTGGATGAAGGCTGGGGCGATAGTTGGGGTATCTACTTTCGCGCCTACGATAGTTTCGGGTCGATCCGCCGTCACTTCCGGCGATTCCTGCGCGTACAGGATGAAGCGGGCAAAAAGCTCGTGTTCCGCTACTACGATCCGCGCGTGATGCGTGCCTATCTGCCCACGTGCATGCCGGATGAGATTGACTTCGTCTTCCGCGAAGTCGTCGACGGCTTCTGGCTCGAAGACGCCGATCCATCGGTGATGCTTGAGTTCAAGCGCGACCGGCGAACACTGAAGACCGCGCGGATTAAGGTGTAGTCTCAAACTAGAGTTTGTCCCACTCGTCCAATTCAAGGTGTGCTTGATTGAGGATGCTCCGGAGCGTGCCAACCTCCACCTTCGATAGTAGTCAGCGCGGGTGGCCGAGTCGCGCAGGGTGGCTCGAAGTAGCCCCATGGCTCGCGATGTCGATCTCCAAACACTGTGCGACGTACCATTCGCCTTCTTTCCAAACGCTTGCCGCAAACGGACGCTTCATACGCACATTCTTTCACGCCCCAAGCCGTATAGCATAGTACAGTAATGCTCCGATCGTGTCTCATCGCCCTGCTGCCTCTCGCCGCCGAAGAACTGTGGATCGCGAAGCCCCTCACCGCGCCAGGCAGCTTCACCGCGGAAGCCGAAGGTCCGGCAGTCGATCGCGCCGGCAACCTCTACGCCGTCAGCTTCGCTCGCAAGCCAACCATCGGCCGCATCGCCCCCGACGGCAAGGGCGAAGTCTTCATCGAGTTCACCCAAGGCTCGCTCGGCAACGGCATCCGCTTCGACAAGAAGGGCCGCATGTTTGTCGCCGACTACACCAATCACAACGTCCTATTAGTCGACGTGAAAACACGCACCTTCAAAGTCTTCGCGCATGAGCCGTCGATGAATCAGCCCAACGATCTCGCCATGGCGCCCAACGGCATGCTCTACGCCAGTGATCCCAACTGGGCCAACGGCACAGGCCAGCTCTGGCGCATCGACAAAAAAGGCAGAGTCAAACGGATCGCCGCCGACATGGGCACCACCAACGGGATCGAAGTCAGCCCCGACGGCAAGAAGCTCTATGTTAACGAGAGCAAGCAGCGCAACGTTTGGGTCTTCGACATTCAGCGCAACGGCGACATCGCCAACAAACGCCTTCTGATCGCCTTTCCGGATTTTGGTT
>VFZQ01000073.1 GCA_016871135.1 Acidobacteriota bacterium
TTACCCCCAACCTCACCTTCTCGCCAACTCGGACCAAGCGGTAACTCCTTTACCTTCAACTCCGCTCCCGCTCACTCCGCGCTAATTTGGACAGCCGTGGTTTGTGATCCAATGAATGCATGCGCCGTCGCGATGCACTCGCTCTCCTTTCGTCTCCATTGTTCGCCAGTGACTGGCCGCAGTTTCGCGGGCCGTCGGGACAGGGCCTCTCTCCCGAAAAAGGCCTGCCTCTGGATTGGAGCGACACGAAAAATGTAGCCTGGAAAACGGCGATTCCCGGCACGGGGTGGTCGAGTCCGTCGATCGCGGGGGATCGGATCTGGCTGACGGCGGCGACCGAACGCGGGGCGTCGTTGCGCGTGATCGCGGTTGACTCGGCGACGGGAAAAATCGCGCTCGACAAAGAAGTCATTCGTGTCACCGACAAAGGCCCCGGCATTCACGGAAAGAACAGCTTTGCCTCGCCGACGGCCATCGTCAGCGGCGAACGCGTATATCTGCATTTCGGCTTCTACGGCACGGCGTGCGTGAATCTGAAGGGCGACGTATTGTGGAAACACACGTTGAAGTATGAGCCGCAACATGGGCCGGGAGGGTCGCCCGTGTTGTTCGAGGATCTGCTGATCATTAGCTGCGATGGCTTCGACGCGCAGTATGTGGTCGCGCTGGACGCGGCCTCGGGAAAGGTTCGCTGGAAGACGCCGCGCGGCAAGGGAAATCAAGCGTACACAACACCGCTGGTGATCGATGTCGAGGGGCGCGCGCAGGTGATCAGCCCGGGCGCGCATCACGCCTACGCCTACGATCCGAGGACCGGAAAAGAGCTGTGGTATATCGAGTACGGCAGCGGTTTTTCAAACGTACCGCGCGCGGTGTACGCCCACGGCTTGATTTATATCTGTTCAGGCTTCTTCGAACCGGTGTTGTTTGCTGTGCGGCCGACCGGAAAAGGGAATGTCACCAAATCGCATGTGGCGTGGAGTCACAAGCGCGCGGTTCCGCTGACGCCTTCGCCAGTGGTTGTGGGCGACGAGATTTACATCGTTAGTGACAACGGGATCGGCACGTGCCTCAACGCGAATACCGGCGAGGTGCGCTGGACGCAGCGGATCGGCGGCAATCATTCGGCGTCGCCGCTGGCGGCCGATGGACGTGTTTATTTCTTGAGCGAAGAAGGCGAGTGCACGGCGATCGCGCCGGGGAAGACCTACAAGGAACTGGCCCGCAGTTCGGTTGGCGAACGGACGTTCGCGTCACTGGCGGTTTCAGGAAAAGCGCTCTATCTGCGCGGTGAGCGGAGTCTTTACCGGCTGGAGGTTTGAAACCGAGCCAAACACGCCCCGGCATTGCCGCCCCCCTGTCGCAACCGATATTATATTGACGCGTGGGATTCCATCCATGATTCGCCTGCAAGTCCTGCTTCTGACACTCCTGGCCGCTTTCGCCGCCTCGGCGCGCGTTGTCAGCATGCGACGGCTCACCGAGCAGGAGTACCGCAATTCCATCGCCGACATTTTCGGTAAGGACATTGAAATTCGCGGGTTCTTCGAGCCGACAATTCGCACCGGCGGCCTCGGCGCCGCGTCCACCGCGTCGCTGTCGATCACTCCCGCGGGCTACGAATCGTTCAGCAAAATGGCCGACGATATCGCCGCGCAGGTCACCGGCGAGAAGCATCGCGCCAAGCTCCCGTGCGCTCCAGTTGACGCCAAACGGCCCGATGACGCCTGCGCCGAGAAGATCCTGCGTCACTTTGGCCTCTTGCTGTTCCGCCGTCCGCTCTCCGCCGCCGAACTCGACAATCGCATCGGTCTCTCGCGCACGATGGCCACGCGAACGAACGATTTTTACGCCGGTATGCGCTACAGCCTTTCGATGCTGATGCAGTTGCCCGACTTCGTCTTCCGCATGGAGACCACCGACGGCCAATCGGCGTCTCTCGATGGCTACAGTCGCGCGACGCGCCTCAGCTTTCTACTTTGGAACACCACGCCGGACGCTGAATTGCTCCGCGCCGCCACGGCGGGCGAACTCAGCACGTCGGCCGGACTGGCCCGGCAGACGGAACGGCTGATGGCCTCGCCGCGGCTCGACGACGGCATGCGCGCGTTTTTTGACGACATGCTGCAACTCGATACGTTCGACACCGTTTCGAAAGACAGCCTGCTCTACCCGAAGTGGGGCTCGGGCATGGCGTCGTCGGCACGCGAAGAGACGCTGCGCACGGCGATTGGCTTGACCTTGCACGACAACGCCGACATCCGCGATCTGATGACCACGCGCCAAACCTACATCGACCGCCGCCTGGCCGTGCTCTACCGCGTGGCCTTCCCGTTCACGGGCGATTGGGTAAAGTACGAATTCCCGCGCGAGGCGGGCCGCAGTGGAATTCTGTCGCAGATCGCGATGCTTTCGATGTTTTCGCACCCGGGCCGTTCGTCGCCGACCAAACGCGGCGTCGCGCTGACGGACATTCTTCTCTGTTCTCCAACGCCGCTGCCGCCCGACGACGTCGATTTTTCGCTCGTCAACAACCCCAACAGCACATTGAAAACCGTGCGTGAAAAACTAATGGCGCACGCCAGTAACAAAGGCTGCGCGTCGTGTCATACCCACACCGATCCCATCGGACTCTCGCTCGAAGGCTTCGATACGATTGGCGGCGCAAGATCGACCGAGAACGGCCAACCGATCGATGTCTCGGCGACGATTCAAGGCAAGACGTTTTCCGGCGCGCAGGGACTTGGTCAGTATTTGCACGACAACCCACGCTATCCCGCATGCGTGGCGCGGAAGCTTTATTCCTATAGCCGCGGCCTCGATTCCGGAAGGGTCCGGACCAACGATTTCAAGGACGCCTACCAGTCGTTCCAGGACTCGGGCTTCCGGCTTCGCGCACTGCTCAAAAGTCTGGCCGTCAGCGAGTCGTTCTACGCCGCGCCGCTGCCCAAAACCGAAGTTGCAACGAAATAAGGATGCACCGATGAAACTCGATCGAAGAACTCTCCTCCGCGGCACCTGCCAAGGCGCCGCCGCCGTCATGGGCCTGCCGTTCCTCGACTGTTTCCTGACGAGCACCGGCAAGGCGCTTGCCGCGACCGGCAGACCGCTGCCCACGCGTTTCGGCACGTTCTTCTGGGGCTGCGGGCTTACCGACGCGCTGTGGATTCCGAAGAAGGCCGGCGCCGATTACGAGATGACCGTGCAGTTGAAACCGCTGGCGCCGTTTCGCAAGAAATTAAACGTGTTCAGCGGACTACGCGTGCCGCTCGACGCCAAGCCGAACTATCAGCACTGGTCCGGACTGGCCGCCGCCAATACCGGCGTCGCGCCGACGCGAGGTTCCGAGTTCGACACGAAGACGATCGATCAGCAAGTTGCCGACGTAGTCGGAAAGGGCGTGCGATTCCGCTCGGTGGCGGCCGCCGCGAATGGCGATCCGAAGCAGAGTTATTCGAGCCTCGGCGGTGCGAACGCGCTGCCGTCGGAACCGACGCCGCTGGCGCTTTACACCCGCCTGTTTGGCCCCGGATTCCAAGACCCGACCAAGGGCGATTGGAAACCGGACCCGCGCGTGATGCTGCAAAAAAGCGTGCTCTCGGCCGTCGCCGAAGACCGCCAGCGCGTCATGCAAAATCTCGGCGCCGCCGACAAGGCGCGCATGGATCAGTACTTCACCTCCGTGCGCCAGACCGAGCAGCAACTGGAAGCCGAATTGACTCGCCCGAACATTGAGGCGAAGGTCTCGATCCCCGATGCGCCGGCTTCGGACATCGTCGCCAATAACGCGTATCCGAATCTGCAAGTCGTGACACCGCTAATGGCCCGATTGGGCGCGATCGCCATGGCCACCGATCAAACCCGAGTCTTCAATATCAGCGTTTCGTTTCCGCAAAACGGCATGTTCATGCCGGGTGATCCGCTCGGCTTTCACCAGTCGACGCACGAAGAGCCGGTCGACCCGAAACTCGGCTATCAGCCGCGCGTGGCCGAGTATAACGTCGAGTCGATGGAGCTCTACGCGGCGCTCTTGAAAGAGCTCGACGCGATTCAGGAGGGCGACGGTACGCTGCTCGATCACAGCCTTGTCATGGCGTTCACGGATCAGAGCTATGCACGTATTCACGCCGTCGATGGACTGCCAATTCTGCTGGCCGGTGGCGCCAACGGCCGCATGAAAACCGGCTATCACATCACCGGCGACAGCAGCCCGGTTTCGCGGGTCGGCCTGACCGCGCAGAGGGCGATGGGCATTTCGCTGGACACCTGGGGCAAAGATTCGCTGCTGGTGCGTACGCCGTATTCGGAGTTGTTGGCTTAGCATGTTTCGATTCCTCTGCCTCGGCATCGTGGCGCTGGCGCAGCCGATGGTGCCGCCGGCCGGCCCCGGCGTTTTCACAGCGAAGAAGATCGCGGCCACAAGCTACAAGCTGGTCGTAATGGGTCACAAGTTCACCGCTCGCGCCGACGTCGAAAAATACCTGGCCTATCGCGCCGCCGAACACACGCTTGAACAAAACGCCGACTGGTTCACCCTCACTGAAGACCGCGCGAAAGGCGAAACCGCCGTGCCCGTTCCCAAGCGTGATCCCAATGGTCCGCGCTACAGCTTTCGCATGAAGAACTTCCGCCCCGTGTGGCGGTACAAGGCTGGCGGCGCAACCGAGTGGAAGCGCTGGAGCCCGTTCTCTGGCGAGCCGTTTCCCAGCGCGATCGGCGACTTCGAAGTAAGCGTCGACATCTTGCTGCGCAAGGCCCCGATGGATGACGCCGACCCGCTCGGCTTCGAAGCGCGCGCGCTGTCGGACCTCCTGATCAACCAAGTTTCGCCGCCCAAATAAATGACTCGCCGCCATCTCTTCGGAGCCATCGCCGCCGCGCCGCTGCTCGCGCAGAACAGGACCGTCGAAGTCTCGATCCAGAACCGGCCGAAAGCTGCGTTCGATCCGGCAACGGTCAACATCAAAAGCGGCGATACGGTCGAGTGGACGAACGCGGAGTTGATCACACACACGGTGGACTTTGAAGCGCCGCTGCCGGATGGCGTCAAGCCGTTCAGCTCCGGCGACATCGAGCAGGACGGCACGTTCAAACACACCTTCACCGTCAAGGGCGAATACAAATACTCCTGCAAACATCACAAAAATCTGGGCATGACCGGAACGGTGGTAGTGACATGAAGACTTGCGCGCTGATGATCTGCTTCGCCGCGGCGGCCTCGGCGGCGGGCCCTTGGGTGAAGGGCTTCGTCGTGAGTTGGTACGAGCCGGCCTTCCGTTTCGGGGGGCGCTCCGACTACTCGCGCGGAACCGAGATCGAGCCGGGCGTCGATTGCCCGCACGGCAGCACCACCCACTTCGCCAACCCGGCACAGACCTTCAAAGCGATTTCGCTTGTCCCCTGGCGGACAAGCAAGGAAATAGAGGCGATCTCCAATCCTCCGACGAACACCCTCAATCGGGATGGCGAAGGCGTGTACTATCCGGTCTGGCGTGCCGCGTCGGCGTACCGTGGCTACAACCGCGACATTGAAACCTACATCAATCCCTTCGCCGCCGAGGACCCTGGCCAGCCGCAAGTGGTCAGCCGAATCGGCGAAGGCTTTAACCTCGACGGCAAAATTAAGGAGATCGACTTCGTTAGCCCCGACGGCGAAAAAGGCATCGACAACGCGCTTTATCGCGCCTGGGGTTGCGATGCGCCATGGCGCGGCAACGGCAACGGAACGCTGGTGCTGCGGTCGAACGACAAGATGCTCGAAGGGCTGTACACCATCGTCATTCGCCTCACCGGCAACAAAGATCCGATGAACGATGACGACGTGACGCTGGAGATCGGCTACTCGCCGGACAAAGTGATGAAGGACGCTAGCGGGCGTGTCGGTGCCGATTACTCCTATCGAATTCTGAAGTCCGAGCAGTATTCAAAGTTGAAAGCCAAGATCAAGGACGGCGTGGTCGAGTCCGAACAAGCCGCCGAGATCCACATGCCGCAAATCGCATGGTTCTACAACCAGACGCGCGACGCCTTCTTTCGCAACGGCAAAATCCGGCTGATCATCGAGTCTGAGGACAAAGGCACGGGCCTCGTCGGCGGCTATCGCGATTGGCGCGATCTCTATTCGCAGAACGTCTTCGCGCAAGACGGCGGCCAGCAGGGCGTGCGCGAACACGAGGATCACATCGCCAACTACTACGCGCTGCGGAGGCACGCCGACGGCATATACAACCCGAAGACCAAGCGCTACGATGGCGTGTCGACGGCCTACCGCATGCAGTTGGTTTCGGCGTTTGTCGTCGATCCCGATAAGCCGATGGAAATGCCGGTACTTTCCGCCGAGATGCGGCGCCGCAAGGCGTATGACGATACCGCCGCGGCGATGATCAAGGCGACGTCAACTCTGATCCCGCAAGACGTTCCGCCCGGCAGCGGTGAAGAAGCCGTGGGCCGCGGCGGTGTGCCTATCCCGCGGCGTCGGGTAAGGTAGTCGAATGCGCTTTCTGCTTTTTTGTTTCGCAATCGGCCTCGGCGCGGAGGAGTATGTCCTCGGTCCCGATTCTCACCGGCAGCCCGGCGTGCCGCAAGGCAAGGTCACCAAGCACGAATGGACAAGCAAAATCTATCCGGGCACGGTGCGCGACTACTGGGTCTACGTGCCCGCGCAATACAAGGCCGGCAAGCCCGCTTGCACGATGGTCTTCCAGGACGGCGTCTCATTCGTCAATGAATCCGGGGCGTTTCGCGCGACTATCGTCTTCGACAACCTGATTCACAAGGGCGACATGCCGGTGACGATTGGCGTCTTCATCAATCCCGGCGTTGTAGCCGGCGGGCGCTACAACCGAAGCGCCGAGTACGACGCTGTCGGCCCGCGCTTCCCGACGTTTCTGATTGAAGAGGTGCTGGCCGAAGTCGCCAAGACCTACAACCTGTCGAACAATCCGGACGACCGCGCGATCAGCGGATCGTCGTCGGGCGGCAACGCATCGATGAACGCGGCGTGGACGCGGCCCGATGTCTTCCATCGCGTGCTGAGTTTCATCGGCGGCTTCACGAATCTGCGCGGCGATCATATCTATCCGTCGCTGGTGCGCAAGATGGAGACCAAGCCGCTGCGCATCTTTTTGCAGGACGGCCTGGAGGATGTCAACGTCTACAGCAACTACGAACTCGGCCTGGCGTTGAAACACGCCAACTACGACTACAAGGTCGTAATCGGCACCGAAGGTCACAACAGCAAACACGGTTCGGCGATTCTGCCCGACGCGCTGCGGTGGCTGTGGCGCGATTATCCGAAGCCGATTGCGAAGCCCGCCGGAGGCATTCGGCACTTTCTGACCAACAACGTCATCGTCGATGACGATCCCGGCTGGCAACTGGTGAGCGATGGACACAAATTCACAGAAGGCCCGGCCGTCGATGCCCAGGGCAACGTCTACTTCAGCGACATCCCAAACAGCCGCATTCACAAGATCGCGGGCGATGGAAAGGTTTCGGTCTTCCGCGAGAACACCGGCGAATCGAATGGTTTGATGTCTGGTCCCGACGGCCGGCTGTACGCTTGCCAAAGTGCGCGCAAGCGCATCGTGGCGTATACAATGGACGGCAAGGAATCGGTGATCGCGTCCGATGCGAACTGCAATGATCTCGCCATCAACCCGCGTGGCGAAATCTACTTCACCGACCCCACAGCCAAGCGAGTCTGGCTCGTCGACGCGAAGCGCAACAAACGCGTAGTTCACGAGGGCATTCTGTTCCCGAACGGCATCCGCTTCTCTCCGGATCACGCTTTCCTGATAGTGGCCGATACGCTCAGCCGTTGGATTTGGTCGTTCTCGGTGCAGGCGGATGGCTCGTTAACGAACGGCGTGCCGTTCCATCGATTGGAGGTCCCCGACGAAGTGGAGAACGGCCCGCTCCGCGGCGGCGCGGACGGCATGACGGTCGATGCGGAAGGCTTTGTATACGTAGCGACAAAGCTCGGCATTCAGATCGCCGACCCGGCCGGCCGCACGGTGGGCATTCTGAACAAGCCCGATGCGGGCGATCCTTCGAGCGTCGTATTCGCGGGCACTGGGTTACAAACTCTCTTCGTCACGTCGGGGTCGAAAGTGTATCGCCGCCCGGTGAAGCGCAAGGGCACGCTACCGTGGGTTGCGGTGACGCCGCCGAAGCCGAGACTATAGATCTTGATGCAAGATCTTTCCCTGATCACTCTCGACCCCGCCCACTTCCACGCCGCGCTTGTGCAGAAGGAAATGTACGCCGGCGTCTCTCCCAATGTCGCGGTCTATGCGCCGCTTGGCTTGGATCTCACCGAGCACTTGGCGCGCGTGGCGCGGTTCAACCAGCGCGCCACGGAGCCGACCACCTGGGAGTTGGACATCCACACTGGCGCCGATTGCCTCGATCGGATGCTGCGCGAGCAGAAGCCGGGAAGCGTCGTCATTTTGTCGGGCCGCAATCGCGTGAAAATCGAGCGGATCGAAAGATCCGTTGCCGGCGGTTTCCATGTGCTGGCCGACAAACCTTGGATCCTGCGCTCAGAGGACTTGCCGCGCGTTGCGTCAGCGTTGGACAAAGCAGACGAAAGCGGCGTCATCGCCTACGACATCATGACCGAGCGCTACGAAATCACTTCCATGCTGCACCGCGAACTGGTCAACACGCCGGCAATTTTCGGCGAGATCGTGAAGGGCACTTCCGACGAGCCCGCCGTCTGGATGGACAGCATGCACCGGCTACTGAAGACGGTCGCGGGCGTGCCGATGCAGCGGCCCGTCGAGTTCTTCGATATCAACGAGCAGGGCGAGGCGCTCAACGATGTCGGAACGCATCTGGTGGACTTGGCGCAATGGATCGTGTTTCCCGATCAGGCGCTCGACTATCGGACCGATATCGAGATGCTCGACGCGCGGCGCTGGCCGACAGTGCTGAGCGCGGAGCATTGGAAGCGCGTGACGGGAACCGCGCGCGAAGGCAGCTTCGACTACTACGGCAACAACTTCGTGTCGTATACGGTGCGCGGCGTGCACGTCCAGATGAATGTGCGCTGGGATCTGGAGGGCGTCAGCGATACGTATGTCGCGCGCATTCGCGGGACGAAGTCGAGCATCGAAGTCCGGCAGGGCGAGGCGGAGAATTTTCGGCCCGAAGTCTACGTCGTGCCGAACGCGGCCTCGCTGCGCGGCGAAGTGCTAGCGGCGCTACGCGCGAAGGTGGAAGTGGAAGAGCGCGGCGAAGAATTGCGGGTAGTGATTCCCGATGCGCTGCGCGTGAGCCACGAAGAGCACTTCGCGCAAGTGACGCGGCAGTTCTTCGAGTACCTCAAGAACCCGGAGTCGCTGCCGGCCTGGGAAAAGCCGAACATGTTGGCGAAGTATTACGTTTCGACTAAGGGCGTCGAGATGGCGGCATAGGCCCCATGACCGTCGCGATTGTGTTTTTAGCGGCGATGGTCCGTTCGACTTTGGGTTTCGGCGAAGCGCTGGTCGCGGTGCCGCTCTTGGCGCTGGTCATGCCCGTGACGCAGGCTGCGCCGCTGATGGTGCTGGTTTCGATAACGATCGCGGCGATGGTCCTCTTGCAGGACTGGCGGCAGGTGCATTTCCAAAGCGCGTGGCGGTTGATCATCGCGACCTTCGCCGGAATCCCCGTCGGCTTGTGGTTCTTGCGGGCGCTGCCGGAGGCGACGGTGAAGATGGCGCTCGCTCTTGTGATTTTGGCGTTTTCGATCTATTCGATCAGCGGCCGGACACTTCGTCACCTCACCGGCGACGGTCTCGCCTGGCTGTTCGGATTTTGTGCGGGAGTACTGGGCGGCGCCTACGGAATGAACGGACCGCCGCTGGCGATCTATGGCTCACTGAGACGATGGGAACCGGCGTACTTCCGCGCGACGCTGCAAGCGTATTTTCTTCCGGCCGGCATCGCGGGCATGGCGGGATACTGGCTGGCTGGGTTCTGGGCGCCGGCTGTTACCGAATCCTATTTGCATTCGCTGCCCGGCGTCGTCTTGGCCGTTTTTGCCGGACGGATGATTCGTGTCCGAAACTTCGCGGTCGTTGTTCACTCCGCGTTGATCTTGATCGGGGCTGTGCTCCTGATCCAGTCGTGGCGCTGATCTTCAGCGTTTCTTCTTGAACTCTTCGAACTTCTTCTTATTCGCCTCGTTGAGCGTCGGATAGACTTCGTACACGGGCTCGCCTTGCAACAGCAGCTTGCGCTGAAACTGCTCTTGCTCGTCGTGCTCCATCGCCTTTGTCAGCACCTTGTCGATGATCGAGGCCGGGATGACCAGCACGCCATGGCGCTCGCCGATCAGGTAGTCGCCGGGGGCGACCGTGACGCCTGCGATGCGCACTGGCACTTGGTAGTCGACGGCCATCATCAGCGGGCTGACGCTCGATGCGTGACCGCAGCGCAGATAAAAGCTCGCGGGCATCGCGGCGAGATCAGGGACATCGCGCATGCAGCCGTCGACGATGATCCCCGCGCCGCCGCGCATCAGAAAACGCGTCGTCACCATGGCGCCGGATACGGTCGACCTCGTCTCGCCCCCCGCGTCGAACACCAGCACATCGCCGGGCTGCGCTTCCTCGGCGGTGCGATAGTTCAGTTGCGGACCGGCGGCGTAGATTTTCTCTCGCAGGTCCTTGCGATTGGGCAGATATCGCGCCGTGGCGCGCGCGCCCAACCAGACGGCGATCATTGTTCAGCGGCGTTAGTTCGTTGATGAAGCAGAGCGGGTAGCCTTCCTGCGTTACCGCCGACCACGCAGCTTCCAGGCCCACCCGCATCATTCTTCCGAACAGGACGCGGTCCGCGGCGCTGAGTTTCGTTGCGACGTGCGGCGGCAGCGTGCGCTCGGGCGCCTGGACGGTGATCGGCTGCGCGAAGGACGCGGCGGCGAATAACAGTGCGGCTCTCATGCGTCGATTATGACGCGTATAATGCTGGCGAGGAAGTCATGACGATCTCAAACATAGCCAAAAGGCGATGGACGGAAATAAGCGGCGCCAAAGTACCGGCGCGGCCGGCGGCGTCGGTAAAGGTTTTGCTCACTGGGCTGGCCAATCTCCGGCTACCGGCCGCGCCGAACCCGGAGATCATTCTTTTCGCGAGGCGCGTAGAAGGCACCGGCTGCGAGAAGCAAGCCGAAATTGCCGGGTGGTATTCCAAGAAACTCGTACCCGGCCAGGCATGTATCGGCGAGGCTGCGGTGAAGGCGATCCTGGACGCAGCCGCCGCGCAGTATTGTTGCGACACGTTGAAATGTCCGAAGAAGTGTCCGTGCGAGTACATTCCCCGGCCGAAACTGGGTCTTTACAAGTGCGGGAACGGTGTGGAAGAGGGGTTCCTGTTGCAGGGAGAACCCGCCTGGAACTGCGTTTGTCGCATTATCGTCTAGCGCCGCGGTAGACGATCCGTATCCGGCGCCGCAACCGCTGCCAGCGCCATGCCGATCTCGCCGGACTTCTCGCTCAAAAACGCCTTCGACTTCGCCGTGTAGTCCTTCGCATCTGTGACACGCGCCCCGTAGACGATAACGTAAGCCGACTTCGCGCCGAGCCCGATCTTGACGAAGTTCAACTCGTAGCGCTTCTTGGCCGGCTCGTCGAAGGCGACGATGATGTAGTTGTAGGGGACACCCTTGGGATCGGGCAGGGTCTTGGCCATCAAGACTTGCCCCTTGCGCGATTTGTAGGTGTCCATGATTCCTTGCGCCATACGGTCGAGGTCTTCGCGCGTCTTCGCATCGGGCCGCTCCAGGACAGTGACCAGACGCGTCCAGTTATCGACCGACTCTCCACCGCTGGTGAACTCCCACATCGGCGCGGCCGTCTGGTTGAAATCGGCGAGCGTAAATGTCTGCCCGAGCAGTTGCATCGTCGGCGCGTTCGCGGCCGCGGCGCTCAACGCCGCTGTGAAGAGAATGGTTTTGGCGGTCATACTCATTCGGGCGCGAACGGGCGCGAAATGTTCTCATTACGATATGAGGCGATTCCGATTGCTTTGCACCCTCACGTTCGCCGCCGCCGCCGATTGGCCGGAGTGGCGCGGCGCCGGCCGGCAAGGTGTTTGGGACGAGGCCGGTATCATCGCGCGCGTGCCCGCCGGCGGCCTGCGCGTAAAGTGGCGCTCAGCGGTTGGGCCAGGCTATTCGGGGCCGGCGGTGTCGGGTGGCCGCGTCTTCGTGCTCGATCGCACCGCCGATACCGAGCGCATCTTGAGCCTTGATGAAACAACGGGCCGCGCGCTCTG
>VFZQ01000074.1 GCA_016871135.1 Acidobacteriota bacterium
CAACGACGCGCCGCTACGTTCACCCGCAAGCCGAGAGCGTGCTCGAAGCGATGCGAAAGGCACAAAGTGCACGAGGTACGCACAAAAACGGGCACAGTCTGGAAAGCCGCTCGCCGATCACGCAAACTGAACAACCCGCAATCAATTGATTCAAAGAGGGTTGTATGGTGCGCCCGGAGAGATTCGAACTCCCGACCCTCTGGTTCGAAGCCAGATGCTCTATCCAGCTGAGCTACGGGCGCACGGATCGAATGCAGGTTAGCACATCGCTGCTACGATTGGGAAATGAGTATTGGGGTTCTTCACCGTGAAATCGAAGTCAAAGTACCTGTCTCCGATCTGGCCCAAATGATCGGAATGCTTCGTGCGCGCGGCTACGTGGAGCACCGGCCGCGCCACTTCGAGCAAAACACGATTTACGACCTGCCCGATGGATCGCTTCGCGCAAGAGGCGAACTCATCCGGCTTCGTCGAGCGGGCGACGAGTCAATCTTCACGTTCAAGGGCCGGGCTTCGGTGGCAAAACACAAGGAACGCGAAGAGATTGAATCCGGCGTCACGGATCCCGTCAAGTTCGCATTGATACTCAATCGTCTCGGATTCAGTCCGACGTTTCGCTACGAAAAATTCCGTACGGAATGGGCTCGCCCCGGTCAGGCCGGTATCGTCATGATCGACGAAACGCCCATCGGCAATTTCGTCGAACTCGAAGGAGATTCGAACTGGATCGACAGCGAAGCCGCGGCGCTCGGATTTGCCGAGTCCGACTACACCAACTTGAGCTACGCACGGCTGTACGAACAATACTGCCGGGCGAAACAAATTGAACCCGGACACATGGTCTTTGAAAACCATCAACGCGATGCGCGACAATTCTCAAGCGAATGTGTCTAAGTTTGCAGATGCAAGCCCTTGTGGATTGCGTAGAGGGCTAGTTCGAGCCGATCGGAGACGCCGAGCTTGTCGAAGATGTTGTGCAAGTGGTTCTTGACGGTCTGCTCGGAGATAAACATCTTCTCGGCCATTTCCTTGTTCTTGTAACCCTGGGCAACCAGTGCAACAATTTCGCGTTCGCGAGTGGACAACGCCGACCGTTCGCGGCCTTTGGCCGAACCGCTGCCGGAAGCGGCCATTTCGCTGCCTGGAGTGGCGAACTGTCGCATGACCGCGGCGGTAGTGTGCGAATCGAGCCAGATCTCGCCGGCGGACACTTTGCGAATCGACTTGACAATCAACTCCGGAGCGGTCTGCTTGAGCACGATACCCGAACAGCCGAGCTTCATTGCCTGTACGAATTCGTTCTTGTCCTCGGACGCGGTGAGGACAATTACTTTAGTTCGCTTATTGGTCTGCTGCAGGGTTTGAAGAGCCCCGAGGCCGTCGAGGTTTGGCATGCGAAGGTCGAGCAGAAGCACGTCGGGATCGGTCTCGTGCACGATGTCGAGAACGCCTCGGCCGTCGCCCGCTTCGCCAACGACGTCAACGTCGGGTTCCATGGAAAGTAGTCGCCGAATCCCGTCTCTTACGATGGGGTGATCGTCGGCGATTACGATCCGAATGCGTTTGGGAGCCGTCTCCTCCACGGGAAGAGCTTCGGGCTGGTCGATAATGGCATTGCCGATATTCATTGCGTTTTCCAACACCACGCTTCGATGTTAAAGGGGTTCTAGTACATGGTCAACTGAGGGTACCCCTATGAACTCCGTGCGAATCTACTTACGAAGTTCTAAGGAATGACCTTAGTGGCCATCGCGCCCTAATCCTACTTCCAAGGAAGCGGCGCTTTTTCGGAAAAAACCGTAGCCTTGAGTAAGTCGTACGCTTTGCTTTTTTGGAGATCTTCATGATACCAAATCACAACACCTGGCAATCCGGCAGAACGAACGGTTTCAACGATTTGGACGAGACGTTGCGGGTTAGCGGCATCGACGGCGATGCCGGGTACCAAACGAGAGGAATCGCCATACAAGCGCATATGTAATTCGAGCTTGGATTTGAAAGTATCCAGATCTCGCCAATAGATTTGGGGAGAAAGAAAATCGTGGGAGGCATCCCTCACCCAGGCCGGTACGTCTTGCGCGAAGGAGGCATATCCATCAGGAGTGGGTACTGGGGCGTTCGTAAACAGAGTTCGCCAATTGGCAGCCTTTAGGCGCTTGCCGGCGCGGACGAGGAACTGGCTGAGTTTATCGGCGCGCCAACGAATCCAGGCCGCGTCGCGCGGATTTTCCGGAGGCTGAGCGCCATCGTGCTCGGCCGCGTAAAGGGACTTGGTGTGCTCATCGTAGCCGCAATCGAGGTCCGGGTAGCGGGCGCGATCGAACTGAACGCCAGGAACGTCGTAGTTGGTGATCAGCTCTTCCATCATTTCGATAAGGAAGTTCTGTGCGTCGGGGTGAGTATGGATCATCCAGTGGTAGTAGGCGCCGCCTGGAATAGGGAACCGAGTGGAGCCGGCGCGGTTGCGTGCGATCCAATCTGGATGTTTGTCAAAGATCGGTCCCAGGGAGTCGCCCCGAAGACGGCCGGACCAGACGCCGACAAAACCGTACTCGAGCCAGGGAATGACGGTAATTCCGAGCGGCTTGGCTTCGTCGATGGCTTCCTGGAGAATGTCGCGATCGCCGTACTGGGGGTCGGTGCGGATTCCGGTCTCTCGCTCGAACACGGCGCTTTTGTAGAGCGGATAGCCTTGCGACCAGACCAGCACGTAGGCCGTGTTGAAGTTCGCGCTGGCGATCGTCTGCATTGTCTCGCGGACGCGTTCGCGAGAACCGAGGGAATCCCGGGCGATCCAGACGCCACGGACTTCGCCGCCAAAAAGAGATGCGGCGAAAACCAGACTAGAAATTGCGGACCGTATCATAGCTACTCTCTTAGGATACGGCTTAACGTTCTTAACTGGAGTTTTACCGAGAACTTGCAGCCGGCGGAGCGGATTCAGCGTTTACTGGAAGAGAGGGACAAGGCGCGGGTATATCGTATGAGCATGGAACAGTTTCGCCGCAAAGCGTTGGGATCGTGGGCGACCGTTGGGTTTCTCGCCGTTCTGTGCATTGTCCTGGCGGTCCTTCAATTTCGTTGGTTGGGAGAGATCGGCGAAGCGGACAAGGTACGGATGCGGAACGCGCTGCGGGAATCGCTGGAGTTAGTGGGCCGGGAGTTCGACCGGACGCTGAGCGACGCCGCTAGCGCGTTTGTGCCGGAACGCGATGCCTTTGAAGAGCAGACTCGCGAGGAGGCTTACTTGGGGGCTTATCGTACGTGGGCGGAGCAGGCGAGAGAGAGCGGTATCGTCAAGCGGCTTGGCATTGCGGTGCCGGGAAAAGACGGGATTCAATTTTTGTTATTGGACCGGAAGGCGATGCGATTTGAGGCGTCGGCGTGGCCGGTCGGCTGGGAGTCGATGCAGGCGCAAATCACGGCGAGGACGAGGGGCGTTGGCCGCCCTCCAGACTCGTCGAACGACGGCACACTGATCGAATTTCCCCGGTTCCGAGGCGGAAGGCCGATGCGATTTCCGTCTCCCGACGAAGTGCCGGAACTGGAGTGGCTCGTCATCGAATACGATGCGGAATTCCTGTTGGGCACGACGCTCCCACGTCTATTGAGCTCCGACGCAGCGTTCGGCTTTCCGCTGGAATGGCAAGTCTCCCGCGCCAATCGCGAGGGTTCCCAACGAGAAATTCTGCGCGGCGACAAGGCCGGGCCAGAGGAGTTCGACGCATCGACAACTTTGTTCGATGTGAGGCGGCAGGGACCGTTTCCACAGCGGAGGAGCGAAAGAGGATTACGACTTCCGGACGGTGGACGCGGGCGGTGGTTGTTGCGGGCGCGGCCGGCGAACGGTTCGGTGGATTCGATCGTCACGCAAGTGCGTTACCGGAATCTGGCGATTTCCGGCGCGATCCTGCTGTTGATGCTGGCAACCGCGACGCTGCTGGTGCGGTCGACGCGGCAACAGCAGAAACTGGCGGAGCTGCAGATGAACTTTGTGGCCGGGGTCTCGCACGAATTGCGGACGCCACTGACCGTGATTCGAACAGCGGCATTTAATTTGCGCGGCCGGGTGGCGCGGAATCCGGAGCAGGTGGAGAAGTACGGCGCGTTGATTCAAGAGCAAAGCGAGCGGTTGGGCGCGATGGTGGAAGAGGTGCTTCTGTTTGCGCGATCCGGCGCGGAGAAACTGGTCCGGCAGCGAGAACCGGTTGCGATCGAGAGCGTAATCGAGCAGAGTATTCAATCGAGCCGGATCGCCTCCGAAGGCGAACGATTGACAGTGGAGCGCTCGATTCCAGCCAATTTGCCGCTTGTGATGGCGGACGAATCGGCTTTGACGCACGCGGTACAAAATCTGCTGGACAACGCGGTGAAGTACGGCACCGAAGGGTCGGATTGGATCGGTATCAGCGCGGAAGCTACCGGCGACGGATCGGTGGAAATCCGCGTCGCCGACCGGGGACCGGGAATTCCAGCCCACGAAGCCGCCGATATTTTCGATCCATTCGTTCGCGGGAAACGGGCGATCGACGATCAGATCCACGGAACCGGATTGGGGCTGAACATAGTTAGAAAAATAGTTGAGGCCCATGGCGGTTCAGTGCGGGTTGAGAGTAAGCCAATGCAGCGCACCGAGTTCATCGTGAAACTACCGGTAGCGCCGGAGGAGCATCAGGATGAGTTTGCGCATACTGCTGGTTGAGGACGAGCCGGGGCTGCGAATGACGGTGGAAGATCTGCTGGCGTCGGAGGGTTATGAGGTCGATACGGCGGCCGACGGCGAGGCGGGCCTGCTGAAAGCGACGGCCGAGGCCTACGACTTATTGATTCTCGACGTGATGCTACCGAAGAAGAACGGGTTCGACATCTGCCGGGACTTGCGGCAACGCGGCTACGACACAGCGATCTTAATGTTGACCGCCAAGTCGCAGGTCGTGGACCGGGTCGTCGGCCTGAAGCTTGGCGCGGACGATTATCTGGCCAAGCCGTTCGATCCGGCCGAGTTGTTGGCGCGAATCGAGGCGCTATTGCGGCGGGTGAAAAAAGAGGGCCGGACGGCGGTGACGTCAATTCAGTTCGGCGATGTCGACGTGAACTTCGAGACGGGCGAGGCATCCAAGGGTGGCGTGCCGGTTTCTTTGGCGGGCAAAGAATTACAGCTGCTGCGGTATCTGGTGGACCGAAGGGGCAAGGTCGTGCTGCGCGAAGAGTTGCTGCAGAATGTGTGGGAGTATCAGAGCGATGTGTCGTCACGAACGATCGACGTGCATGTGGCATGGTTGCGGCAAAAACTGGAAGACAACCCGGCGACGCCGAAACATATCCACACCATTCGAGGGAAGGGATACCGGTTCGCGGAATAGCGATTTTGCAAAAGTTTCGTCAAGATTGTTAAGAAAGCGGCAAGTTGGGAATCTTTTTGGTGGGTTCGAGCGTTTAATAGAGCAAGATGCGAAACACACGCAACACGCTGGCCGCCCTGATCAGAATTTCAATTGCAGCTCTGGCCATGACTACCTTGGGATGGCTGGTCGCCGAACGCTTGGCGCTACTGCGGGTGGAACGAAGCCTATCTGCCGACGCGGAACGCATCGCGGCGGCTGTTTGCAACAGCGAGGATCCGGATTTGACGCTCGAAGCCGCGCGGCTGCGCGGCGGCGGGCGCGTAGCCTGGATCAAGGTTGCGTCCGAGGGCTCAAGTGCGTTTCGCATCGTGAAGACGGACCAGGGCCGCGTGGCGGTAGCCGGTCGCGCGATCGGCGGGAAGCGTTTTGTGGAAGTGGCTGTGTATTTGGACGCCCGCGTCAACCGGGCTCGGCGGGTTGTGTTGATCTAGCCCGGCGCCGCGAGTGCGCTACCTTACTAGCTATGCGTTTGGTGGCTGCAATTGCCGTGCTTGCGTTGACCGCATGCGGCCCGCGAGAAGCGGCGCAGGAGTTGCCTCCGCTCGACATGTCGCGTTTTCAGCCCGGAGTACGAGCGGCAATTGAACCGGCTTACAAGATCGCCGCGGGATCGCACGACGCGGCTTCGAACGCGGCGTTAGGCCGCGTCCTCCATGCTCACGGACAGTATTCGATCGCGCCGATTGCGTACCGGAGAGCGCTGGCGACGGCGCCGAAAGATGCGTCGGTTCTTTATTTGATGGGCGCGGCGCTGGCATCGGATGGGAAGCATGACTTGGCGATCGAAGTGTTGCGACGATCGCTGGCCGAACGCCCTTCGTCGACGGCGGCGCGGCTTCGGCTGGCTGATTCACTGTTGGCCTCCGGAGACACGGCCGCGGCCTCTAAAGAATTTGCGGCGCTGCCGCCGTCGCCGCAGGCCTTGTATGGACTGGGCCGCACGCAGACCGGCGAAGAGGCTGTCGCAACACTTCGAAAGGCCAGCGGGATGTTTCCGCGATTTGGCGCGGCGCGGTTCGCGCTGGCGGCGGCGCTGCGCAAGCTGGGACGTACGGAAGAAGCCGAGCGGGCGCTCGCCGATTACGAGCGCGACAAGTTAGTCGCGCCCCCGCTGGACGATCCGGATATGGCGGCGGTCGAACAGCTCGACGTTTCGGCGACGGGATTGTTGCGGCGCGCCGCGGCGGCGGAACGCGCACGGCAGTTGGAGGAAGCGCTGCGGCTCCATGTGCAAGCCTCCGAAGCGGATCCGAAGCTGACACAAGTCTGGGTCAATTTGATTTCGCTGCACGCTCGGATGAAAAATTTTCCGGCCGCCGAGGAGGCATATCGAAAGGCGCTGGCGCTGGAGCCGAATCGCGCCGAGGCCTATTACAACTACGGCGTGTTTTGTATGGAAACAGAGCGGGTGGACGAAGCGCGGAAGGCGTTTGAGAAGGCGGCGGCGCTTGATGGGGCCAATCCGGAGGCCTGGCACAATCTCGGCGTAATCTCGCAGGAGTCGGGCGATCTGACGCGCGCGGCGAAGTTGTTTGAAGAAACGATTGCGCGGAAGCCGGATCATCGCTCGGCGCATTTTCATCTGGGGCGCATTTATGCAAATCAGAAGAGGTACGCCGCTGCAATCACGCAGTTCGAGCGGGCCGTGGAACCGCTGGACGAGATGTCGGCGAGCGTGTTGTACGCGCTCGGCGCGGTGCAGGCTCGGAATCGAGACCGGGCGAAGGCGGTAGAGTATTTGCAGCGAGCGCGCGGCGTGGCGATGACGCACGGGCAGAGCGCGGTGCTACATTCGATTGAGCGCGATCTGGCGCTGCTGACCCGTCCATGACAGAGATACCCGCTCATATCGCCGCTATCGCGCGGCCGTCGAAGAAGCTCTGGCCTTACTACGTCTGTGTGGCTGTGATGACGGGGCTCGGATTTCCCGTGACGATCGTCGTGTTGTTTTTCAAGTACCACACGATGCGGTATCGATTCGACGCCGAAGGAATTCGCATGAGTTGGGGCATTCTGTTCCGGCAGGAGACGGTGGTCAACTACGCGCGGATTCAGGACATTCACCTGTCGTCGAATTTCATCGAGCGGTGGTTCGGGATCGCGCGGATCGTGGTGCAAACGGCGAGTGGATCGGCGATGGGGAATCTAACGCTGGAGGGACTGACCAACTGCGAGGAGATGCGGGATTTTCTTTACTCGCGGATGCGGGGCGCGAAAGAGGCTCATGCGCATCCGGCGACCGAGGACGGCTTGGCGGGCATCCTGGCGGAGATCGCCGGAGAGGTGCGCGTGATCCGCGCGGCACTGGAGAAGAAGCGCGATGGGTAGCCGGTGGAAAAGGTGGTTCTGCGAACTTTTGCGCGTGCCGCCGGAGCCGCAACCGCCGGACGGCACGCCGGCATCGATTCAGACGTTCCTGGCCGGGAATAACTACTATCGTTGGCGTGTGATTCAGTTCTGCATTGTCCAATTTTTCATCGGATTGACCATAGCGGCTATGCTCGCGGCGCCTCTACTTTCTAAGAAGCCACATACGGCACAGTTCATCACGGTATGGACGTTCATCGTCGCGGGCGTCGTGTCGGGATGGGCGTTAGCGGCGCTTTGCGGATTGATCCGCATCACGCTTGATTACCAGATGCGCTGGTACATCGTCACCGATCGGAGTCTTCGCATTCGTTCCGGCATTTGGCGCGTGAACGAGATGACGATGACGTTCGCCAACGTGCAAGAAATTCGTGTGAATGCGGGGCCGCTGCAAAAACTGCTGGGATTATCCGATGTTGTAGTGAGCAGCGCGGGCGGGTCGACGCATCCGGGGGCGTCGCACGCGGCGCGATTCGCTGGGGTCGATAACGGTGATTCGATTCGCGATCTGATCACAGATAGACTGCGGCAGTATCGCGATACGGGCCTCGGGGATCCCGATGCGCACAAACCGGCGCCGCTCGCGGCCGAGGACGCAGCGCGCGCGCTGCTCGCCGAAGTCCGTGCACTACGCGCCTCCGGCGTCTTATACTGATCCGAGTATGGCCGCTTGGCCCGAATCCCCCGGCGTGGAAACCGCCGATCTACGGGAAATGTCCGCCGGTTCGCTCGATCCGCTGCTTGAGGCGGAGATTCGAGTGTGGCGCGAAGAGTTGGCCTGGGACTTCACGGCGTCGGCGGCATTGGTCAAGGGATTCGTCGACACGCAGTCGCTGAACGGCGTGGCGTTGCTGGCGGGATCGCGGGTGATCGGCTATACCTACGTCGTGCTTGAGGACGACAGAGGACTCATCGGCGATTTGTTTGTTATGCCGGAGTTCGCGACGCAGCAGAACGAGGATAAGCTACTCCATGCGACCGTCGACGCGCTCATGCGCACGTCCGGCGTGCGGCGTGTGGAAACGCAGGTGATCTTGATGCAGCATCCGCGGCACGCGCCGCCGCCGTTCGCACAGCACCTGCGGATGTTTGAGCGGTGCTTCATGACGCGCGATCTGCTTAGCGCCGACGATCTCTGGATACGGCGAACCTCGGACGATCTCAACTTCGAAAACTGGCGCGACCAGACGCAGGACAATGCGGCTTCATTGTTGGCGTCGGCGTATAACGGGCATATCGACAGCCAGATCAACGATCAATACCGCTCGGTTGCGGGCGCGCGGCGGTTCCTCAACAACATCGTGCGCTACCCGGGATGCGGCGCATTTCTACCGCAGGCGTCTTGGCTGGCTTGGAGCCGGAACACGGGCAAGTTGTGTGCGATGTCGCTGGCGAGCATGGTGGCGTACGACGCGGGGCATGTGACGCAGATTTGCGTGTCTCCGCAGGAGCGGCGGCACGGATATGGGACGCAAGTGCTGCTGAAGTCGCTGCGGTCGCTGGTGAACGCAGAGTGCCGGCAGGCGAGCCTTACGGTGACGGCGTCCAACCGAGGGGCGATCGCGTTGTACGAAAGGCTGGGATTCGTGACGCGGCGGCGGTTCGCGGCGATGGTCTGGGAAGGGTTCCGGCCAGCACGGCGGTTTTTCTGATCACTAGCTACGCGACACTTCTGCGATACGCTAAAAGATTCCGACTATGTCCAACCACGCCACCTACGACGATGCCAATTTGATTCTGCGCCTTTACGAACTGCGGCGCGAGGAACGAATGCGAGCGGCTCGAAAGTGGTTCGCCGAAAAGTGCGGGCCGGAGACACTGGAGGAGTTCCGCGCGCTTTGCCCGCCCGGCACCGATGAGAACGCGTTCTTCCGGCAGGTGTCGACCTACTACGAAATGGCGGCCAGTTTCGTCGAGCGCGGCGTGCTCGACGCCGAGCTGTATTTTCAGAGCGGCGGCGAGTTGTTTCTGGTCTATTGCCGGCTGGAGCCGTTTTTGGCGGAGTACCGCACGGCGTTCAAGAATCCGGGGTTGTATCGGAACCTTGAAGCAGTGGCGAAAAGGTACGAAGCTTACATCAATCGCAATGACCCGGAAGCGGGGACAGCGTTCCGCGCGCGGATGCGGACGATGCTCGGCAAGAAGTAGCCGATGCGGCGTGACGACGAGTTCTTCGGCGAGCGCGAACTGGATTTGATCTATGTCGGCAAACGGTTGGCCGACGCGCAGAATCTGGAGACGCTATTGACCGAAGCCGGCTGGGATTACTACGTCGAAGCCGACGAGTATCAGGGCGGTTTCCTGTTCCGGACGACGCGAACTGGGGCGTTTTTTTATGTGCTGATCGAAAAGGCGGAAGAGGCCCGTGCGTTTCTTTCGGCGAGTGGTTACAAGCCTCAGCCGCCCGCAGAGTGATCAGTTGCCGGTGATTTCGACGGTTCTGGTGATTCCGCCCGCGGAAAACTGAAATACATTGTCGCCTTTGGCGGGTGTGAGTTCGACCAGGAACACGCCGGGCTTGTCGGTCTGCGCCTCGACGCCGACAACTTTGCCGCCCGACATTGAGGTGACGGTCAGTTGCGCATCGACAATTTCAATGCCCGAGGCGTCGACCACGCGACAGCCGAAAGTCATTGTCTCGCCCTCTTCTCCTTCGCTCTGGAATTCGAGCAGTGTAATCGCCTTGGCTACACTGGACCGCGCGCCATACCAGTAGGGCACCCGCGATTCGAGTCCGTTCTTGCTGTTCTTGGCGACGAGGTAGCCTTGATACTCACCGGCCAGACCCTCGCCTGAGAACTTGAGCGTGACCTTGGCGGAGCCCTCGGCGGGCAGTTCCAGTTTGGCGGGGCCATCGAGTGTGGGCGATGTCTTGCCCTCATAGCCGCGAATCGAGAGATCGACGGTGACCGGTTCCTTCAGCAAATTAGAAACCGTGATTTCACGGCTGAACGTAGCCGCTGCGCCACCAGTGCCGAATTTAACCGAGGTGGGTGCGAAGGCAATTGGGGCATCGAGCGCGGCGGACAAATCGAGCCGGCCGGCACCTTGATGGCGGATCGGAGCCTGCTTGATGTCGCTGGAGCTGTTGATCAGCAGGCTCCTGTAAGTTGCCGACGTAAGACCGGGTCGAGCGGCTTTCAGCGTTGCTGCGGCACCGGCGACGGTGGGTGTCGCGAAGCTGGTGCCCTGGGTAAGTGTGTAGAACTTCTCTGGGTCCTTGCGGCGGGTGGTGGCGGTGAAGAAGTTGTCACCAACCGCGGTCATATCGGGCTTCAGAGCGTTACCCGGGTTCGGGCCGCGGCTGGAGAAACCGGAGAGACGAGCGGGGTCGATCGGCTCGGGTTTGCCGGATTCCAGAGACCGATCGCTGGACGACGAACCAACGGTGATAACCTTTTCGGCAGTGCCGGGGGAGTTGATTGTGTTCTCGTCGGGACCGGCGTTTCCCGCAGCGACAACAACAATGTGACCGGCATCGGCGGCAAGGTTCAGTGCGCGCACTTGGGCATCGTTGGCGGGGTCGCCTGCGATATCGCTGCCGAGGCTGAGATTGAGTACGTCAAAGCCATCTTTCACGGCGTCGTCGATGCCCTTCAAGGTCAGCGAGTCCGCACAGCTGCCGTTATCGCCGCACACTTTGTAGGCGCCGAGATAGGCCTTGGGTGCCGCGCCCGCGATTACTCCGATGTTGGTTTCGTGAACGATACATGCCGATGCGCAGGCCGCGTTGGTTCCGTGGCCGTTGTTGTCGGCAGCGTCAGTTCCGTAGCCCTCGTCCTTGGCCAAGTCTTCGTAGGACCGGACCACGATCACCTTTCTGGTGACCAATTTTTCACTTCCTGCACCGCTAGCACGGGGGTAGCCGGGAAGCTCGATCAAGGAATCATCCTTGAAACCAGGGTGGCCGGTATCGATACCGGAGTCGAGGATCGCAACGCCAACGCCGAGGCCGGCTTTTGAAACGCCGCCCAGTTTTTCCCAAGCTTGAGGCACGTTGCTAAGGGTCAATACGCGATCGAGCTTGGCCCAGTACATGCGATCCTGCGTTATTCGCGTGACACCGGGGATGTTGCGAAGCTCGGCGGCGCGCGAGTCGGGGATCAGGACCACGAGTGCGTTGAGCGTCGTGTCCATTGTGGTCAGAACACGGCCGCCTCGCAAGGTGACGGCGCGCGCAGCGGCGCGTTGCTCGGTCTGAATCGCCGCGCGGCGCGATTGCCTTTCGGACGTTCGCACGGTAACGGCGGGTTCACCGGAGAGTTCAACGATGTAACGGCCAGGGACCGGCTGTGCGATCGCCGTGGCGGAGAAAAGGAGGAGTGCTCTGAACATTGCTACTTATTAGTAAGGGTATCGGAAATTGGGCTCTGGTGCAATTTCCGAGTCAAACTAAATTCGGTAACGGCCGACGTCTCGATCG
>VFZQ01000075.1 GCA_016871135.1 Acidobacteriota bacterium
GGCGGGTCATCCAATTTACGGTAACAAAAAGGCGCGTGGCGGATATTGTGGAGTGACGATGACGTTCGGAGAAATCTACGAAGAGCACGCTCCGGCGGTTTATCGGTGCTTGTTGGCGTGGTCGCGCGATTCCTTGCTCGCCGAGGAATTGACGGCCGAAACATTCTACCGGGCGATTGTCTCGGAACAGGAGGTACGCTCGGCGACGGCGCGTGGGTATTTGGTCGCGATCGCGCGCAACGTTTGGCGTAAGTATCTGGCGCGGCGCGGGCGTGTTGGCGAGATGCCGGTTGAGGTGACTGCGCCGGTGGCGCTATCGGCAGAGGCAAGGGTGGATTTGGAGCGGACGCTGGCGGCGATTTTTGAATTGCCGGAAGAGTTGCGGGAGCCGTTGGTTTTGTATGCGCAGGGCGGCTTGAGCTATGACGAGATCGCGGCGCAGTTGGAGATTACGCTTGCGGCGGTGAAGATACGGATCTTCCGCGCGCGACAGAAATTGGAGAGCTATCGATGACACTACATCCCGACATCATTACCGATCTGGTGATTCTTTATCACGCGGGCGAGGCGTCGCAGGCAACGCGCAAATTTCTGGAGGAAGAGGCGGGGCGGAATGCGCAGGTGGCGGCGGCGTTGGCGGCGGCGCCGCGCGCGGTGGCGGCGTTGCCGGGTGGCGCAGTCGACGAGCGGCGCGCTTTTCGGAAAATTCGCATACGTTACGTGCTCTTGGCCCTTGGAGCCGCCTGGTGCCTCGCGCTGTTGATAATCGCGCTCTTCGCGCAAATGGCGCCTCCCCACTCGGCGGTGACGCTGCTGATCAATCTCCTGCCGTTCGCCTTGCTGACGTTGTTTTTTGCGGTCGCGGTTGCAGCACTCTTTTTTATTGTTCGCAAGGTTCGGTAACAAAACCACGAGTTGCGCATATTGTGAAGTGACGATGACTTTCGGAGATATCTACGAAGAGCACGCTCCGGCGGTTTATCGGTGCTTGCTGGCGTGGTCGCGAAACGCGGCGCTGGCCGAGGATTTGACAGCCAAGCAACCGGTGATTGCACAGGCGGCGCGCGCGTAGGCCGATAAGCGCGTACGCGAGCGGTCCCTGTACAATCGTTGAGGTGCAGTGGTGCACTTACCGTGGTAATTAGCCTTGCAAGTTATTCGAACGGCGGCGGCGGACCGCGCCTTTCCATGCGGTGTCCGTCGTGTCGCCAAGTTGGCACGTTTGAGTCGATCCCCGATACAAACGACGTGCGCACTAACGTTTACTTCCTGGGTCAGCGGCGCTGCCCAAAACCCGGATGCCATACCCACGTGTTCGTCGTATGCTACCCCGATGGCCGAATCGAACATAGCTATCCTGCCGAGTTGATCGATTTCGATTCGGCCCGAATTCCGGCGAAGCTCGTCCAGACATTCTCGCAAGCGCTCGAGTGCCACGCGAACGGTTTGCATATTCCGGCTGCGATCATGATCCGCCGGACGCTTGAGGAAGTTTGCGCGGACAAGCAAGCGTCGGGGAAAGTTCTCCGAGACCGAATTACTGCGCTGTCGAACCTGGTCGTGCTCCCGAAGCCACTGATGGAGGCGATGCACGAGTTGCGCCTTTTGGGAAACGATGCGGCTCACGTCGAGGCTAAGACCTACGACACGATCGGTGACGACGAAATCCGTGCCGCGATTACCTTAACAAGGGAAATCTTGAAGGGCCTTTATCAGCTCGACGAACTAGTTGCAGCGCTTCGGGCTCTGAAGAAGTAATCGCATCGATTAGCGGACCGTGTAGCCCTTGCGGTGGCGGATTGTGGCCTTCGGAAATTTTGCTCTTGCCGATGGAGACAGCTCGACGCGGATGCTTCGCTGCATGCCGGGTTCGCCGCCGGGGGTTGGGTAGTGCACGCTGTAGCGAGAGCGGATGCGTTCGAGAATCTGGCCCAACGCTTCGTCGCCGCGGTCCGATTTCAGGATGTCGCCACCGGTGGCGTCGGCGATGTCGAACACGTTTGCGTAGGTGAATTCGGGATTCTTGAATTTCGATTCGCCATTGGGCCGCCGCGCCCGCCCGACGACGATCGAATTGCAAACGATGTTGGCGTCGTTCAACGCCTGGATGACCTCCGCATCGCCGAGTTGGTAGTTGATGCCCATGTTGTCGGTAACGATCAACACCGCGCGGCGGCCATTCACCGGCGCCTTCTCTTCGAAGTACTTCGCAGCATCGCGAATAGCATGATTGATCTGCGTGCCGCTTCCCAAAGTCCGGTCACGGATCGCGTTCTTCAATTCGGCGGCGACGGTGTCGTGCGCCGCGGTGAAGTCAACAGTCGCTTTGGTATGACGCGCGAAAGGCATCACGCCGACTTGATCGCCGGGCTTCAGGTTCTTCAGGGCCGCGCGGGCGGTCGAACTCATCTGTTCGAGAAACTTGCTCATCGAGCCGGAGACATCGAGCAACAGCAGCACGGTCAGCGGCTCGCGCTCATGATCGAAGTAGCTCGCCTTCACCAGTTGGTTGTTATCGTAGAGAAGGAAGTCGTCACGCGTAAGCCCGGAAACGATCCGCTGCCCGTCCATGACCTGGGCGTCGACGCGCACGGAAGCGACACCGGCGCGAAACGTGATGGTTTCGGTGGCATCCTGCCCTAGCGCGACTCCGGCGAACACGCCCGCCAAGAGCACACTCGTCCTCATGTCTTCTATTATCATCGGAACCGCTGGACACATCGATCACGGAAAAACCGCGCTGGCTGGCGCGCTCACCGGGATCGAGACCGATCGCCTCGCCGAAGAGAAGCGCCGAGGCATCTCGATCGAGCTTGGCTTCGCACATCTCGATCTCGGAGGCGGCGTGGCCGCCGGCTTCGTCGACGTGCCCGGACATGAGCGCTTCGTGAAGACGATGGTTGCCGGTGTCACCGGCATCGACATCGTTCTGCTCGTCATCGCCGCCGACGAATCGATCAAGCCGCAAACGCGCGAGCACTTCGACATCTGCCGGTTGCTGGGCGTGCGCGCCGGAATTGTTGTGTTGACGAAACGCGATCTAGTCGACGCCGACATTCTCGAGCTTGTGAAGATGGAAGCCGAGGAGTTTGTCGCGGGCTCGTTTCTTGAGGGCGCGCCGGTCATCGCGGTGTCGGCGAAAACGGGTGAAGGTCTTGACGAGTTGAAAGCGGCGATGCGGAAGCTGGCTGTTGATAGCCCCGCGCGAACATCGAAACAACCAGTGCGATTGCCCATCGACCGCGCGTTTGCGATGAAGGGCTTCGGCGCTGTCGTCACCGGGACGCTGACGGCGGGCGCGATTCAACCCGAACAGGAACTCGAACTGCATCCGCTCGGCCGGCGACTGCGCGTGCGCGGCGTGCAGGTACACGGCAAGCCGGCGAAAGCCGCGCGCGCGGGTCAACGCACGGCCGTCAATCTGAGCGGCATCGATCACACCGAAATCGCTCGCGGCATGCAACTCGCCGCACCCGGTGTGTTGCGTTCGACGCAGGTGATCGACTGCCGGTTGACGTTGCTGCAGGGAGTGAAACCGTTGCACTCTCGCACGCCCGTGCACTTTCACGCGGGCACGGCGGAGGTGGTCGGCACGGCGCGGCCGCTAGGCGATGGCTTCGCGCGCATTCGATTGCGCGAGCCGCTGTTGCTGCTGCCCGGTGATCGCTTCATCGTGCGTAAATTCTCACCGGTCGTCACGATCGGCGGTGGTGAGGTCATCGAAATCGACCCACCTCGAAAGAGCCGCGTAGCTTCATTGGCAAGCGGTGATCGCGCGGCGATCGTCATGGGCGATGCGATGACGCGCGCGGAGCTGTTGTGGCGTTTGGGCGAACCGGCATCGCCGGGCGTCGAGATCGGCGAGTGGTGCGTGAAAGCCGCCTGGATCGCGTCCGTTTCCGAAGCGCTCGAAAAGACGCTCGCGCAGTTTCATCGCGAGAAGCCGCTCCTGCCGGGCATGCCGCGCGAAGAGTTACGCACACGCTGCAAAATTCCGGCGCACCTGTTTGACGCCGTGTTGCAGCGGAACAAGAAAGTCGTCGCGCAAGGCGAATTGGCGCGTTTAGCGACGCACCGCGTGCAGTTGCAGCAAGACGAGGAAGAGGCACGCGCCAAGATCGAAAACGCGTTTCGCGCCGGCGGTTTGGCCGTGCCCGGACAACGCGAAGTGTTGGCCGCGTGCGGCGTCGATGGCACGCGCGCGGCGATCCTGCTCAACACGATGCTGCGGGAGAAGAAACTCGTGCGCGTGTCGATGGAACTTGTCTTTCACGCATCGGCAATCGAAGGATTAAAGACCTTACTCGCCGCCAAGAAAGGTCAGCGCTTCAATGTTGGCGACTTCAAGGATTGGACCGGGGCGTCGCGCAAGTACGCCATTCCGCTGCTGGAGTTCCTCGATCGCGAGCGCGTCACGCGGCGCGATGGGGACGATCGCATCGTCCTCTAACGCCCACCGAAAGACGATACGCTATTGCGGATGTCCTTAAGTTTCGCGATGCTCGCCGGCTTGGCCGCGGGCATGACGATCGGCTTCCTGCTGCCCGCCGCCGCGCCGTGGCTCGAACCCATCGGCGTGCTGTGGTTCAACGCGCTGCGCATGGTGGTGATTCCAATCGTCGCCGCGCAGTTGATCCTCGGCATCAACAGCAAAATGACCGAACGCGATGTCGGCACTCTCGGCGCCAAGGTCTTCGCGTGGATGGTCGGCCTGCTCCTTTTCTGCGGCACGATGACGGCCTTCACGACGAGCTTTCTCTTCCAATTCGCCCCGGCCGGCGCGCCATCTGGATTGAAGCCGCCCGCGCCAATCGCCGCCAACTTCGGCGATTGGTTCGCCGCGCTGCTGCCGTCGAATCTCTTTCAAGCCGCGGCGGAAGGCAAACTGATTCAGCTCATCTTCGCGTCGATCCTCTTCGGCTTCGCCGTCCGACGACTCGCCGATGACCGCCGCGCCGCGGTGCTCACCGTAATCGAGGCAACCAACGAAGCGATGTTGACGATCATCCGCTGGGCGCTGGTCATCGCGCCGCTCGGCATCGGCGCGATGGGTTGCGGGCTTGCCGTAAAACTCGGCAAAACGGCGGTCGGCGCGTTCGCCTTCTACATCGTCGCCTTCAGCGCGGCGGTGGCGTTCAATGTGATTTTCATCTACATTCTTGTCGCGACTCGCGTGAAGCTCTGGCCGTGGGCAAAGGCGATCGTCCCCGCGCAAGCGTTGGCGTTCGGATCGCTCTCATCGCTCGGCACGCTGCCGCTGATGATCGACATCGCACGCGACAAACTCAAACTGCCCGAGCCCGCCGTGCGTTTCTCACTGCCGCTGGCCGTCACGTTGTTTCGCTACTCGACCCCCGCGGCGCAAGTCGGCGGCGCCATCTTCATCGCGCACCTCTACAACATCCCCATCACTCCGATGCACATCGCCTCATTGATTCCCGTCTCCGCGCTCCTCAGCCTTTCCGCCCCGGGCATCCCATCGAGCGGTCTGCTTGTCGCACTACCCGCGTTTCAACAACTTGGACTTCCCCCGGAGGGCCTCGCGCTCCTGCTTGCCGCCGATGCGATTCCCGACATGTTCAAAACGTCGGTCAACGTCACCGCGCACTTCGCGGTCGCCACGATCACGAGTTCGGTACACTCGAAAGTTGGCGGAAGCGCAGTTTGATCAGGCATATTTCGAGCGCATGGCGGCGCTTGAAGACGCGCATCCATGGACGCGTTCGATGCGGACGTTGACACTTTCGCTACTCAAAGCCCACGGCTTGCGACAAGCGAGCGCCGTCCTTGATGCCGGCTGCGGCACGGGGCTCTTGCTCCGCGACTTCCGCGACACCTTCGCGCCATCGCTCGAGGCGGGTATCGACTTTGCCTGGCCCGCGCTGCCCGTCGCCGCGCATCGAACATCCGCCCTGTTGGCCGGCGCCTCGGCCGACGCGCTTCCCTTCCGCGACGGAAGTTTCGACGCCGTTCATTCCGCCGACGTTCTGCAGCACATGACAATCGCCGGCGCGTTGGAAGCCATGCGGGAATTCCGGCGCGTGCTGAAACCGGGCGGCTTGGCCGCCTTACGCCTGCGCGCGACGCGGCGCTTCATTCCCAACGCCCCCGACGTCGATTTCGACCACGCATATAGCGAGACCAGTTTGAGGAGTTCTCTGTCGACAGTCGGCTTTCAAGTGTTATTTCTTCGGCGCGTGAATGTGCTTCCGTCGCTAGCAGCGGAACTGACATATACACCGCCCGATCCCGACGCGCCCGTCAAAGGAATTGCGTTGCGCAGTGAAAGCGACGCGCGCGGCAAAGTGTTGTCTGCTTATCTTGCATTCGAGCGCGGCTGGTTACGAGCCGGACTGCCTACTCCTGGCGTTGGCCATACGCTTCTCACAATCGCCAAAACCTGATGTAATAAAGCCAGGTCATTTATGAGAATACTGCTCGCCGTGCTCCTCGCCGCTACCGCCGCGTTCGCGCAAGCCCCCGTCGTTTCCGGCCGCATCACGGACTCCTCCGGCGCCGTCGTCTCCGCCGCCCGCGTCGAGATGATCAATACCGCCACCGGTGTCAGAACCGTCACCGACAGCAATGCCGACGGCTATTTCACGCTGCCCCCAGTGCCGCCCGGCCCCTACAACATCGCGGCTTCATTGACCGGTTTCAAGGAAGCGCGCATTGAGGGCTTTCGTCTAGAAATCGGCCAATCGCGCACCATCAATCTGCAGCTCCAGCCAGGCGAAGTGAAGGAGAGCATCACCATCAAAGACACCGCGCCGCTCATTACTTCCAATCGCGCCGATCGCGGCACCGTTGTCGAAAACAAATTCCTCCTTTCAATCCCGCTTAACGTCCGCAACCCCTATCTCTTGCTCGCCAACGTCCCCGGCGTTACGACCGGCCGTCTCGCGGGCGACAACACCGCCAGCCAGTCGACAACCAACAACTTTCGCATCAATGGCGGCCGCGGTTCGACGAGTGAAATTTTGATCGACGGCGCGGCGAACACCGGCACCTACAACAACCAGGTCTCCGCCATGCCGCAGCTGGATTCCGTGCAGGAGTTCAAGGTCAACACTTCTCCCTACGCCGCCGAGTTCGGCCGCACCGGTGGCGGCGTGGTGAGCTTCTCGATCAAATCCGGCACCAACGAACTGCACGGTACGATGCACGAGTTCCTGCGCAACAGCGTGCTTGACGCCGCCGGCTTCAATTCCAATCGCGCGGGCCTAAGGCGCAAGCCGACGTTTCAACGGAACCAATTCGGCCTCACCTCCGGCGGGCCCGTGTGGATCCCGAAACTCTACAACGGCAAGAACCGGACGTTCTGGTTCTTCGCGTATGAAGGACTCCGCCAACGCAGCCTGAACCCATACACGGGTACCGTGCCAACCGCCCTCGAACGCACCGGCGACTTCTCGCAATCGCGCGATACCAACGGCTCGCCGTTTCTGATCTTCGATCCGCGCACCACGCGCCTCGACCCCGACCGCCCTGCCGGCACAACGCGCTTTATCCGAACTCTCTTTCCCGGCAACGTGATTCCACCCGCGCAGCTAAGCCCCATCGCGCGCGCGCTCATGCCCTACTATCCGGCGGCGAATCAGCGCGGCCTCGGTTCAAGCGACATCAGCAACTACTTCATCGCCGCCGCCAATGCGCTTGACGGTAACCGCGTGGATGGCCGCTTCGATCATCAGGTGAATTCCAAACACACCGTGTTCTTCCGCTACAACTGGTTCCAGAACATCAACGCGCAGCCGCTGGTTTTCGGCCACGCCGCGTCGCCGGTCGAAACGCCGAACCGCATTCCGGGAATCAACTGGGTCGGCAATCACACCTGGACGATGGGCCCAGGCACGATCTTGCAGCATCATTTCTCGATGGCGCAAAGCGAGACGAATCGCACGCCCCTGACACTCGACTTCGATCAAACGACGCTCGGCCTTCCGCGCTCGCTGATCGACGGCCAGCGCGTGAAGTACTTCCCCGTGTTCTCGACGTCCGGCCTCACGCAAGTGGGACCCACCGGCACCGGCTACAACGCGGTGAAATCGCGTACCTGGCAGTACAACGCTGCGCTAACATTGTTGCGCGGACGCCACACGATTAAGACCGGCTTCGACACGCGCCGCTATCCGGTGTCGATCGATCAGTCGTCGCCGCTGTCGATCAGCTCCAGCGGTGCGTTCACCGCGGGTCCAAATCCGCAGGCGGCAGCGGCTCGCACAGGCCGCGGCCTGGCCGATCTTATGCTCGGCGTCTCCGGCGTTTCCTACACGCTTCGCCCGCTCGAACTCCACCGCCATCCCTACTACGCCGGCTACGTGCAGGACGAATGGAAACTCACGCAGCGTTTGACGCTGACCTATGGCATTCGTTACTCGCTCGAACTGCCTCGCACCGAAGACAACAATCGCTACGTCTTTCTCGACCGCGATTCCACCAGCCCGCTCGACGGCAAAGTTCCGGGCATCACAGGCTTGCGAGGCGGCGTCGGTTTTGTCGGCGTAAACGGCGTCGGCCGTCGCACACAACTTGCCGACAAACAGAACTGGGATCCGCGCATCGGCCTCGCTTGGCAGTGGAATCCAAAGACGGTGATCCGCACCGGCATCGGCGTGTTCACCTCGTCGATCGCGCCGAACACCGATAACTCTCTCGGCTTCTCGCGCGCAACATCTTCGCTTGTCGCCGAACCGGATGGCGTGACCCCGCTTTTCAATCTCGGCAACCCGCTGCCCGGCGGCTTCATCGCCCCGACCGGCAATTCGCTCGGCCTCTCTACAAACCTCGGACAAGGCATTTCCGGACCGATCCGCCAACAGCGCCTGCCCTATCAGACGCAGTGGACTTTCGACGTGCAGCGCCAACTGCCGTGGCAGATGGTGGTCGAGGTCGGCTATGCGGGTAACGCTGGCATCGCGCTTCCGATGCCCGTTCAATTCAATCAGCTTCCCGACTCCGCGCTCGCGCTCGGCACGCAACTAAACGCGACCGTTCCAAATCCGTTCGCCGGTGTGATCACCGATCCGACGTCGACGCTCGCGCGCGCAACCATCCAGCGCGGCCAATTGCTCCGTCCGTTCCCACACTTCACGGGAGCCTCTGGCGCGCAAGTGCCCACCGGCCATTCGACGTATCACGGCCTGCAAACCCGCGTTGAACGCCGTTTCGCCGACGGCTTCGCGCTGCTGTTCGCCTACACGCACTCCAAGTTGATCGACAACGTCGGCGACTTCGGCGGCTTCCTCGGGCCGACGCCAGCGCCGATCAACAACAATTGCTACGCGTGCGAGCGCTCCGTGTCGTTCTACGACATCCCCGACGTCGTCCGCGTGAGCCTGCGCTACGAACTGCCCTTCGGCGTCGGCAAGCCGAAGATGAACCGCGGCGCGATGGCGCGAATCGCCGGCGGATGGTCCACCGGCATGTACTTCACCTGGGACAACGGCACACCCGTGCAAGTTACCGGACCGAACGATTCGAATTCGTTCGGCGGATCGCAACGCCCCGACGCCACCGGCTCGCCCGCCGCCTTGTCGGACATCCAACTCGTCGACGGCGCCAACTACTTCAACGCCTCCGCGTTCCGCCGCGCGCCGCAATTCACCTTCGGAACGGCCTCGCGCAATCTCTCCGACGTGCGCGTTCCCGGCAACAAGAACTGGGATCTGCTCATCGAGAAGCGCATTGCGGTCAACGAACGGATAGGCATCGACTTCCGCACGGAGTTGTTCAACGCCTTCAACAACGTGATCTTTGCCGGCCCGCAGACCAACGTGACTTCGGCCGATTTCGGAAAGATCCGTCTGTCGCAAGTCAACACGCCGCGCCAGATTCAATTCGGACTCCGCTTCAGCTACTAGTCGATCCGCTTGCCGAGATCCACCACGAGCCAAAGCAGTCCGACACACAGCATGAACCCGGCCGCGAAATCCAACGCGGCCACCCAGCCAAATCGCCCCGCAAGAAAAGGTGTCAACACGGGCGATAGCGCGCCGCCCAGGTTCGTGCACGTGTTCAGAGCGCCGGCCAGTGTGCCCGCGTGACGTTCCGACAAATCGTTCGGCGCGGCCCAACTGGTGACCGCCGCGACGCTGTTGCAACCCGCGGCTATCGCTAGCAATGCGATCGCCGCATATGCATTTTCCATGCGCGATCCCACCAGCAACAGTGAGCACGAAACCAACGCCGCGATCGCCACCGGCACGCGCCGCCCCCACGGATGTCCCAGCCGCTTTACGAACAAGTCCGACAGCCAGCCGCCCAACGGCGCACCGAGTAGAATCGCCAGGAACGGGGCCGTCGACCAATAGCTGCCCGCCATCAATTCCAACTTCCGCACATTTACCAAATACAGGAAAAACCATGTGTAGAAAATGTAGGTCACATACCCCAACATGAAGTTCGCGGCCGCCAGCGCGCGGATGCTCGCCGACCCCGCCAGTTTGCGCCACGGCATCGGTCCCGCTTCGATCGCCGGCGTACGCCCCGCTTCAATGTAGGCCAACTCTTCCGCGCTCACGCCCGGATGTTCGCGCGGATTCTCCGTCGACTGCCAGTGCCAAAACGCCGCCACCGCCACGCCCAATAACCCGCAACCAACGAACGACTCCCGCCATCCGAAATGCGTCATGCTCCATGCAATCGCCGGCGGTGTGAACGCCCCGCCGATGCCGACCGCGACTAGAAACAAACTGCTCCCGCGCGCCCGCTCCGCGACGCTCATCCACCGCCCGATCATCTTGTTCGTGCACGGCAGCGCGGGCCCTTCGCCGGCGCCGATCAAGAATCGCACAACCCACATCGACACAACGCCCGCCCCGGCCGCCGTCAGCGCCGTGAACGCGGACCACCACAAAATCGCACCCGTCAGCACCTTGCGCGGCCCGAAGCGATCACCCAGCCAGCCGCCCGGCGCCTGAAACAGCGCATAGCCCAGCACGAACGCACTTAACAGCGAACCGGTTTGTGTATCGCTCAACGCGAACTCGGTCTGAATGTACTTCGCCGCCACGTTCATGTTGAAGCGGTCGATGAAGGTCAGCGTAATAACGATCAGCAGTAGTCCGTAGAGCCGCCAGCGGATGCGGCTCACGGCAGCCGGTAACCGGTCTTCGTCGTTGGGATGCGATACACGCTGCCGCCGGCCGTGACGTACAAAGTCTTACCGGCGAAGCCAACGTTGGTCGGCCGCTCCGGCGTCGGCAGGAACGCAAGCTCCGCGCCCTTCGGAGAATAGACGCCGATCCCGAATCGCTTTTCGTTCCGAAGCGCCGCGTAGATGTTCCCCTCGGTGTCGCACACCAGCCCGTCCGGCCCGTCCTCGGGCGCGTAATTCACCAGCCGTTCGCGAAACCCCGCGGTGCCGTCGGCGCGCAGATCGTAGGCGTTCAGCTCCATCCGTCCCTTCCGCGCTGGGGCTCCCTTCGGGAGACGATCGAAGCCCAGAAGCCCGTCGTCGTTGGTGACGACGTAGAGCGTTCGCTGATCCGGCGACACCGCCACGCCGTTCGGTTTCCCCGCGTCGGTGATGATGCGATGCACGCTGCCATCGGTATCGATCCGATACACCGCCATCACCGGCTGTTCCATTGGCTCGTGCCCCAGGTACCGCGGATCGCTGAAGTAGATCCGCCCCTTCTCGTCGATCGCGACGTCGTTCGGCGAGTTAAACGGCCGCCCTTCAAACAGCCCGGCCACGATCTCGCTTTTTCCCGTCGTCATGTCCGTGCGCGTAATCCGCCGCCCGCCGTAATCGGCGCCCTCGGCTGCCACCATCCGCCCGCGCGCGTCGAACTTAATCCCGTTCGACATCCCGCTCGGCGATCGATAGACCGAAACGGTGCGCGTCCGCGGATCGAACCGCATGATGTGCCCGGCCTGCATCTTCGTTTCCGTCGTGAACGTGATGTCGCTGAAGTACACCATGCCGTCCGGCGCCGCGGCCACGCCCTCGGTCAAGTGTCCGCCCTCGAAGATCTTCTCCAGCTTTGCGCCAGGTGCGAAGATTTGCGCGGCGGCGTGCGCCGCCAGAAAAAGCAGTACCGTGCATTTCATGGATGCGATATTATCACGAGACCTTTATGAAAGCCTGGAGATTCTACGGATTCGGCGATCTGCGTTTGGATGACGTGCCCATGCCGGATCTGCGGCCACGCCATGTGCTCGCGCAAGTGCTCGTCGTGC
>VFZQ01000076.1 GCA_016871135.1 Acidobacteriota bacterium
AGCCCCCCCCCCCGGCGCGGGTTGGGCGGACACGCCTGCGCCCGGCGGCATTCTTACGAGCCGCGGTTGTCCGGCCCGGTGCACGTTTTGCGCGAATCATGTCACGGGGCGATCGTTCCGGCATCGCAGCGCTCGAAGTGTCACCGATGAGATCAACGCGTGGCATGAACTTTGCGGCATGCGTTACTTTCCCTGTTGGGACGATGCTCTGACGGCGAGTCCGGCGCGGCTGACGGCGCTCTGCGAGGCCATCGAACGCGACGTCCGGTTTCCCTTTTCGTTCGGCGCGATTACCCGCGCGAACATGGTGACGCGCGAACTGTTGCGGACGATGCGCCGCGCCGGACTGTGCCATGTCAACTTCGGCGTAGAAAGCGGCGATGACGAGATCCTGCGGGCGATCAAGAAAGGCATCCGCACCGAGCAGGTGGTGCGGGCTCTGGAATGGGCAAAAGAGGAGGGCCTTGTCACCGCTTGCAACTTCATGCTCGGCTTTCCGCAAGAGACGCCCGTCGAGGTGGAGCGCACGCTGCGTTTCATGGAGCGCATCGCGCCCATGGTGGATTCGTTCAGCACGATGGGTGTTGTGGTGCCGTTTCCCGGCACGCCGCTCTACGATGATTTTCAGTTTGAGTATGGCTTCAAGGACTGGTGGCTCGATCCTGCCTACACCCGGTACCAAGCGCCGCCGGGGCTTGATGACCCGGACGCCTTCTATCGCTATTACGTCGACGACGCGAACCTCGAACTCGATTTCTTCCGGTACAGTCCGGCTATGAAGACCGCGATTCGCGAGTGCCTGCGATTCAAGAGCGAACACAATTTGCGCAAGATGGGGCTGATGCCGGCGCTGGGAGTGCGGTAGTGCAAGGCCCGTGGGAATTCTCCGAAACCCCGCTGTTTTACGAGGCGTTCTGTGAGAAGCATGATCGCTACCGGAGTGCGAATTCCGTGCTGATCCGCAAGGGGCGCCTTTCGGCATCGGTGTCGCGCGTACTCGATGTGGGCGCGGGCACCGGCCGCACGGCCGAGGCCGCACTTGCGAGGCTCGGGCCGGAAGCGCGCGTTGTCTGCGTTGAACCATCGGTGGCGATGCGGCGTGCCGGAAAGTCGAGGCTGATCGATTCGCGCATCCGATGGCGAACGACCTTGCCCGTGCAACCCGCGTCGTTCGATCGCATTTTTGCGGCGCCGCGATCTGGCAGATGTCTCCGCTGGCCGAAACCTTGGGGCGATTCGCGGGGCTGCTCCGCGAGGGCGGCGCGCTGTGTTTCAACATTCCCAGCCTCTATTTGCAGGAGGCCGACGCTCCTGGCGGCGGCGATGATCCTCATCTACTCGCGCTCCCGGCGCGGGTGTTCAACAGGCCGGCTGGCGGCGCGAAATCGGCGTACGAACCGCTGACGGCGTGGTTGGTGGAAGACGCGTTGCGCGCCGCGGGGCTGCGCGCGACGGCGTGGTCGCACCGAATTCGATTGACGCAGGAGGCGTATGCGGCGTGGCTAAAGATTCCAGTGTTGACTGAACATTGTTGGAGCGGGTTGTCGCCCCAAGAACGTGCGCGCCGGATCGACGGCGCTCTCGGCACAGTGGATCGTGCGTCGTGGAGATGGGAGACCTGGAAGGGATGGACCGCTTGGAAAAGAGGGTGAAGCCCTTCGAGGATGCGACGCCGTTTCTGCCGCAGCCGGAGCGGCTGCAAGCGATGGCCGAGCGCGACGGCTTCGTGTACCTGCACAAACTCGTGCCGGAGGATCTGATCCTGGCGCTGCGCGGCGTCGTGCTCGACTACGCGCGGGAGGCCGGGTGGCTCGCACCGAATGCGGCTCCCGGCGAGGCCCTCGCGTTTGCCGGCAGACGGGTGGGCGGATATCAGGAAGATGATTGGGTAAGTCTTCAGGTGCGCGTTCAGAATCAGGCGGAAATGTGGGCGGTCGGCGATCACGTCGCCATCCATCGTGCGCTGCGTGCCGTGAGCGGGCGATCGAGCTATCTCTGTTTAAGCACCGCCAACACCTGCCGCGTGTTTTCTCCGCACCCCGATATGGCGGCGCAGCCGCATCAGGACGCTCACTACTTTCGGTTAATCGATGACTTCTGGACGGTGTGGCTGCCGCTGGGCGACTGCCCGCGTGACGACGGTCCGCTGGCGCTTCTCGCTGGGTCTCACCACAACGGACTGCGCGATCACACGGGGCTTGGCATTGTTGATGGCGGAGTCGTTGTTCCCGAAGACACCGTGTGGACGTCGGGAGACTTCTCTTGCGGCGACGCCGTCTTGTTCCGGCCGCTTACGCTGCACCGCTCCTTGCCGAACCGGAGTGAAACGCGCCTTCGTTTGTCGGCCGATTTTCGCTACGGGTTTTGGGATGACACATCGCCGATCGACTGGCGGTCGCGATCGGCGGGGTCGCAGGACGGTTCAGTCTGAAAACGTGAATACCGTCGCCGGTGAGGGCTCGCCGCCGAGCGCTTTGTAGAAGTCGATCTCGTGTGTGTCCTCGTTGTCGGCGGGCACCCAAGCAACTTCGACGCCCGCCGTCGTGATGGTCGATGAGCGACTGGCACAGCGATTCTGATTCTGGCAGAACGATGACAGAGCGGCAGGTGTTGACTGTTTTCGGGCTAGCTGCGGGCGCGGCACGGTTGGATCCGGTGCGGGTGCTGGGGGAGGCGTAGAGAAACTTACTCGAGCCGCACCGACCCCTGGTGCCGGTCAAGCCAGTCCAGCAGTTCGCGAATCACCTGCGTACGCACCGCCACCACTTCGTGCGCGGCGTCGAACAGCAGGTGCTTCTTGTTCTGCTCTGGCGTGCCGAGCAATCGAAGCAGCGGCTTCTGCGACGCCTCCAACGGATGGATGTAGTCGTTCTTGCCGTTCAGCATCAGGACGGGAACGGTAACGCGCGTAGCGAAGTGTAGCGTATCGACCTCGGGCGGGGACGGTAATTGAGATAGACCCCCATCGGCAAGAACGGCAACTTTGAGGCGATCCTCCACCGCCAAGGGAATTGGTCCGAGCGACGCGCCCGTGCTGACGCCGAAAAACGCCAGGCGATCAGAGGCGATGTCGGAACGCGTTTGCAAGTAGTCGATCGCGCGCCGCATATCCTGGACCTGCTGCACGATGATCTCGCGGCGGCGCAGCGGGGCAGGTGCGTCCTGCAGTCGCCGTTCGTAGGTGCCTTGATAGATCGGGTACATCACGGCGCGGCCGGCTCGGAGCAGGTATTCCAATCGAGCCCATCCTTCGAGCAACTGTGTTGTCTCGCTACTTAGGGAATTCATCGCGCCCGCGCCGGGGTAGTAGACGACGGTCTGATAGGGCGTCTTGGCGTTTATCGGCAGGAACAGCAGGGCGGAAATTCGGCCGTTGCCATAAGGCGCGGTATAGCTGATTTTCTCACGGCGCCAGTAAGGCAGCGACTCGACGGCCGGATCGACCGAGGCGGCGAGATCGGTGCGGTCATACGCATACGCGTTTCGATAGGCAGCAAATAACTCGGCGGCGGCCGGTTTCTGATTCGGCCCGCGCAACACCGGATGAACGGCGGCGAGCCAGGTCGCCGGAGGCGGAGCGGCGTAGCGCACACAACGAAATCCATACAACGAGGAACGGTCGAAGGGAGACCGCGCATCGGCGGTGAGGAACGCATGGGCGGGTTCGCTCCAGGCGCCACCGAGGATCATCCGCTTCCCATCGTCAATTTCATTCCAAACCCATTCCTTGACGTTGCCCGCCATGTCGAACGTGCCGAACGGACCTTCGCCTTGAAACTCACCCACGCGGGCGGCGTCTTTGCCGGAGAAGTTGCTCGATGGCATCACCCACGTCCCGCTTTGCAGACGCGCGGCGGCATACCAGTGCCAGGCGGTCGGCAACTGCTTGCCAGCGAACTTGGCGTAGGCGGCGGCTTCGTACCAACTGACGCCGCTGACTGGAAAATCTTCGCGGCCGGGCGGAATCGTGCCGGCGATCCAGGTGGCAGGACCGGGGCGTCCGGTCGTATCAACAAAGACCTCCATGGCGCGTTCCCAACCATCGGCGAATAAATGTTCCCAGAAGATCTTGTTCTTGTACCCGCCCGCATCGACAAACTCTTTGAACTGCCGGTTGGTGACTTCGTAGCGGTCGATCAGGAATCGCGGTGCGCCACGAGCCCGTTCCGGTGGCGAGAAGCGGCGGGGAACGTCGAACACGGCTTGTGAAACCGGAACCATTCCGGGCGGAATGTCTTCCTTCGGGTAAAGCGGGTAGTTCATGTTCTCGGCGGTGGCCGTGAACAGGGCAAACGTCGGTTCGAAGCCCGGCTTCTCGAACTTCAAGCGAAAGTATCCGCGTGGAACACTGCTGGCGCGGAACGGCGTGGTTCCGAGTAGGCGCCACGCTCCTTCACTCGCGCGAATGTCGCGGTAGAAGACTTCGGCGCCGGACGGCGAGGTGTCAAAGGTGACGGCCCGGGAAACTTCGCGGCGGAGGTCGGCGAGCTTGGCGTCGTCGCCGAGCAGCGGTTCGATTTCGCGGGCGAGTGCGAACGCGGCGGGGAAGCGGCCTTCTTCGGCGAGCGAGGCAATCCGCGGAATCGCCTCGGTGCGCGCCCAATTTTTCTGGCTGATGCCCCGAAAGGCGAACACGGCGGCGGCCAGGGCAAAGACCCCGGCGAGCAGCGCGCTCGGTTGCCAGCGGCGGGGCGGCGGCTGGATCGCGGCTTGCTCCTCAATCGGCGCCGCAAAACGATACCCAACTCGCGGGACGGTTTCGACCCAGCCTGCGGCGGCGTCGCCGAGGGCCTTTCGGAGAGTCGAGACCTGGTAGAGCAGGCTCGACTCTTCGACAAAGACATCCTTCCAGAGGGTGTCCATCAACTCCTTCTTAGTGACCACTCGGCCACCGGTTCCGGCGAGGAAAAGGAGGAGGTCGAAAGTCTTTGGGGCGAGCGGAATCACCTCGCCGTCCCGTTTCAAGAGCCGCGCGGAGGGATCGAGGCGGAACGGGCCAAAGGCGATTAACTCGTTCGGATTGTTTGGCTTATCCATCCTAAGGAATTCCTATGGCATTACTTCGGCCGCTCTCAGGACTTTCTTCCGAGCGCCGGCGCACACTCGACCCATGAACGCCATCCGCACTCAATTGTACATTTTGTCTCTTACGCTCGCCATGTCGACAGCCGCCCAGAGTAGCGTTCAACAACGATATTCCAAAGGCGCCGAACTTTTGCGCGAAGGCCGCGCGCAGGAAGCGCTGGCGTTGCTCCAGCCGGTGCTGACGGAAACCAGCGGGGAGTCGCGGATCGCGGTGCTCGATGCGCTTGGCCGGGCGGAGATGGCGCTTGGAAATCCTCGGCTCGCAAAACGGAATTTGGAAGCGGCTTTGGCGCTGTGCGCGCCGCGGACGCCGGCTTGGGCGATGGTTCAGAACAATCTCGGGCGTGTTTATTTGGATCTTCACGAACTGGCGCGCGCCGAGGCCTCGTTTGCCGCGGCCGCAGTGGTTTTCGAGAACGAGTCCCGGGTTTGGCAGAGTTTGGGGCAAGCGCAGTTGTTTCGGGAGAAGCATCGGGAGGCGGAGTTTTCTCTAAGGAAGGCGTTGACGCTGGCGACCGCGGAGACGCGGGCCTCGATCGCCAGCGATCTGGCGGCGGTGTTGCGCAAGCGCGGGATGAATGCGGAGGCCGCCGGTATTTTGGAGGAGTCGATCGCGCAGACCGAGCCTGGGCAGGCGCGAGCGCGGATGCGGGCGAATCTGGGCGACCTCCTTCCGGACCGCCGGGAAGGCTTAGATCAACTTCGATTGGCGTTGGCGGAGATGGAATCGACCGTTGGGCCGCGGCATCCGGATGTCGCCGCGATTCTTGAACTGTATCGCGAGCACTTGCGGCGGTCCGGGCGGAAAGCGGAAGCCGCCGAGGCGGCTCGGCGCGCGGCGGAGATCCGGTCGTCATTTGCTGGACGGGCGGGAGCCCGAAGTGTCTCGGTGGATTGGCGCGATCTCATGTAAACGTGAATACCGTCGCCGGTGAGGGCTCGCCGCCGAGCGCTTTATAGAAGTCGAGCGCGTGTGTGTCTTCGTTATCGGCCGGTACCCAGGCGACTTCGATGCCGGCGGCCGAGGCTCTTTCGCGCAACAACTCGACGAGCCGCCGTCCGATGCCTTGGCGCTGGTGTCCCGGCAGGACGGCGATGTCGTAGATAAAGACTTCGGACTCTTCGAGGCGAGTGAGCGGTAGCGTGAAGGCAGTCAACCCACCGACAATGCGCCCGTCGATCGATGCCGCTAGCGCCCAAAAATCTCCGCGCGAGAGAAGGCGTTTCAAGTAGGCATCGCCAAGCGGTGCGTTTTCGGTTTCGAACACGCCGGCTATTGTGGCGAAGAGTTCGCGTGCGCGGTGGATGTCATCGGCATTGAGGCGTTCGATCATCCTCTTAACGTAGCGTGATAGAGTCATCGAGTGATGAACTGGAAAATATCGCTTGTCATTTCGCTGGCCGTCGCGGCGCAGCAGCCGATTGGAACGGGTTTTTCGCCGGAGCGTGTCGCGCGATTGAAGGCCGCGCTAAAAGAAACCGTCGATAAGAAGGAGTTCGCCGGTATTCATGTCGCCGTGATGAAGAAGGGCAAGCTGGCGATCAATGAATCGTTCGGCTATCAGGACATGGAAGCCGGCAAACCGATGCGCGCGGATACGATCATGCGTATGGCATCGATGACCAAGCCGATCGCGTCGGCGGCAGTGATGATTCTCTACGAAGAAGGCAAGTTTCATCTCGACGACCCGATTTCGAAGTGGATTCCGGGCATGGAGAAAGTCCGGGTGCTGGAAAACGAAGACTCCGATGGCACGCACACAGTTCCGCTTAAGCGCGAGACTACGGTGAAACACCTGCTGACGCATACGTCGGGATTGTACAACTCGAAGGCGTACGCAAAGCATGGAACGTTTGGCCGCAACCTTACATTGAAAGAGATGGCGGCGAAGTTACCGGAAGTTCCGTTGTCGCATCAACCGGGAGAGGCGTGGCGCTACGGGATGTCGATCGACGTGCTCGGCTACCTGGTTGAAGTGTGGAGCGGAAAGACATTCGATGTCTTTCTGCAAGAGCGCATCTTCACGCCTCTGGGCATGAAGGACACCGGGTTCCACGTTGCAAAAGAAAAGATCGACCGCGTGTCGAAGGTGTACACGCTTGGCGAAGGCGGCGTTGTGCGACCCGCGCAACAACGAGGCGATCCGAGCGTGGCGCCGAAATTTTTCAGCGGCGGCGGCGGGTTGTATTCGACCGCGCCCGATTATCTGCGCTTCTGTCAGATGCTGATTAATGGCGGGGTGCTCGATGGCAAACGGATTTTGGCGCGCACGACGGTCGACTATATGTTCCGCAATCACGTGCCGGTGAACATGATCGTGCCCGAGGGGCCGAATGGACGCACGGGGCATGGCTTCGGATTTGGCGGCGCGGTGCTGGTCGATCCGTCGGCGTATCAGGTGTTGAGCGTCGAGGGCGATTACAACTGGGGCGGCGCGAACGGGACCTATTTCTGGATCGACCGCAAGAACGAGATGGCCGCGGTGTGGATGGTGCAGCGCCCGCCCTTTACGGCGCCGCCGTCGAAGCGATTCAAAATACTTGTTTATCAGGCGCTCGAATAGATCCGCGGGGCCGTGCGGTGCGTAGTTTCTGGTATGACTACCATCGAACAAGTTCAGGATTTGTACGCGGCCTTTGGGCGCGGAGACATCGGCTACATACTAGGGCGCATCGCACCGGATTGCCAATGGATCGCCGCGGGCGAGGGCGGTCCGAACACGGGACGCTACACAGGTCCGGCCGGCGCGGGCGAGTTTTTCAAGCGGCTGGCCGACACCGAAGAGGTAACTCGATTCGAGCCGCGGGAGTACTTCACCAATGCAGCCGGAGACGTCGTCGCGCACGGTTTTGAAGAGTGCCGCATCATCGCGAACGGCCGTGTGGTGTCGACGAACTGGATGATGTTGTTCCGCTTCCGCGACGGCAAGGTGGCGCACTTCGAGACGTTCTACGATACGTCCGCTTACGCCGCCGCGCATCGCGGTTGAACAATTCGTTTCCGCTGTGCTATTCTGCAAGAACGGACGTCATCAGACGGGGACGTAGTTCAGTTGGTTAGAACGCCGGCCTGTCACGTCGGAGGTCGCGGGTTCGAGCCCCGTCGTCCCCGCCATACCCTTCTGGTAAAATCCGTATGCAATCATAAGAGGTACGTAAGGAGCGCTTTACGCGCTCCTTTTTCGTTATGCATCCCCAAAACGCTCCCAAAATCCATCTCGTCAACGGCCCCGACTATCGCGAAGGCTACTCCAACAGCGTGCAGGTCCGCGCCAATCTGTGGGACTTCTTCCTGATGTTCGGGATTCTTACGCCGTCCGCGCAGGATGCGGTGACGATCCAGAACTTCCAGGGCGTCTATCTGAGCCCGCAGCAGGCGAAAGCGCTGCTCAACGTCCTGCAGCAGAACGTTTCGCAGTACGAAGCCACGTTCGGCGAGATCAAGATCGAGCCGCCGCAACCGGGCGGCACGGGCCCTGTGCAATAAGTCTGACCGTGTTACCATGAACGCACCTGGGTCATGCGACACACACTTCTCGCACTCGCGCTTTCAACGGCGGCTTTCGCGCAAACCGCACAATTGACGGGCCGGATTCTCGATCCTTCCGGTGCGGCGGTACCGGGCGCGGCGATTCAGTTACGCAATATCGCCAACGGCGCCGAGCGCGCGGCTGAGTCCAATCCCGCCGGGCTCTACACCATTCCATTGTTGAACCCCGGCGTCTACGACATCACGGTGAAGCACACCGGATTCAAGCCGCAGACGCAGACGGGCATCGCGTTGGTTGTCGATCAACGCGCAACGCTCGACATCACGCTGCAGGTCGGCGCCGTTACCGAGCAAGTCGAAGTGCGCGCGGCGGTGAGCCGCTTGAATACCGTGGAAGCGTCGCAAGGCCAGGTCATCGACAATCAGCGGATTGTGGAGATGCCGCTGAACGGGCGCAATTACATCGATCTCGCGTTGATGTCGGGCGGCGCGGTGCAGGCGGCGCCGGGTTCGCGCATCGGCGGCTTTTCGGCGGGTGGCCAGCGCGTTAGCCAGAACAACTACGTGATGGACGGCATCGACAACAACTCGGTCGAACTGGCTGCCGCGGGCCGCCGGGCAGAGATGGTGCAGCCGTCGATCGACGCGATTCAAGAGTTCAAAGTGCAGACGAATTCGTACGCCGCCGAGTATGGGCGCGGTATGGGCGGCGTCGTCAATCTGACGATCAAATCGGGCACCAACGACATCCACGGTACCGCGTTCGAGTTTCTGCGCAACGAGAAGCTCGACGCGAAGAACTTCTTTGATCCGGTGAATCGCCCGAAGCCGCCGTTTAAGCGCAATCAGTACGGCTTTTCGATCGGCGGACCGGTGGTGTTTCCGAAACTCTACAATGGCCGGAACAAGACGTTTTTCTTCGGCGACTACGAAGGCACTCGCATTCGCGAATCGGCCACCATCGTGAGCAACATCCCCACGGCGCGCATGCGCACGGGCGATTTCGGCGAACTGCTTTCGGGACGAAATCTCGCCATCATCGACCCGGCGGCAAGTAACCAGCCCTTCCCTTCCAACATCATCCCCGCCGCGCGGATAGACCGCGTTTCACGCCAATTGATTGGCCTATATCCGGCTACGCAGAATGCGAACCTCGCGGCAAACTTCACCCACCTGCCGCCGCGCATTCAAGATGTCGACAAATGGGACGTGCGGATCGATCAGAACATCGGCTCGAAAATCACCTCGTTCTGGCGGCTGAGCAAACACGACACGAGCTTGCCCGACACGGCCAGTCTGCCGGCGCCCGCGTTTGGAGGCGGAAATCTCGACTACATCACCGAGGGTTACAACACCGGCGCCGGGTTCAACTGGATCCTAACGCCGAACCTGATCGCCAGCGTGCGTGGCGGCTGGAACTTCGCTCTGTTCAAGCGGAACAATCCGGCGTCGGCGCTTAGCGTTTTCCACAACGAAAAATACGGTATTCCGGGCGCGACCGAGCGCGTCGATGGCGGGTTCTCGCAGATGTCTTTGACCGGGTATCGCGCTCTCGGCATCGGCGGATTCAACCCGGTCGACCGCGACTCGCAGAACCGTCAGTTGACCGGCGACATCAGTTGGGTGCACGGGCGTCACACGGTAAAAGCGGGAGCGGGCGTGATCCGTTCGCAAAACCCGGTGCTCAACATCCGCAACGTGTTGGGCAACTGGACGTTTGACTCGCGTTATACGCGCGATGGCGCGGCCGACTTTCTGCTGGGGCTCGCTTCGGCGTGGAACTGGCAGTCGGCCGTGAACGTCCAGATGCGAACCTACAACGCCAGTTTCTACGGCCAGGACGATTGGAAAATATCGGATCGATTGACGCTGAACTTCGGCCTTAGGTATGAGGTTTCGCCGCCGTGGATCGAGCGTTACAACAAGATGAGTATCTTCGACATCGACACCAATCGCGGCAATCCGGCGATCGTCGCGGCCAAGAGCGGCGGATCGCGATATGACCGTGCGCTGATCGCCACCGACAAGAACAATTGGATGCCGCGTCTTGGCTTTGCGTTCAAGGTGAATGACAGAACCGTTGTGCGTTCGGGCTATGGCATGTTCTTTGCGTACATGGAAAACATGGGCGACTCGGAGCACTTGATCGGCAATCCGCCGAATGCGTTCGGCGTGACGCTGGCGGGTTCGAACACCGCGCCGGCGCTGGTGTTGCAAACCGGGCCGGCGGCGGGAGCGACGAGCCTCGATCGGGCGACGGGCTTGCAGTTCTCGTCGTTCGAGCGCAATCCGAAGCTGTCTGTCGCGCACCAATGGAATTTCGACGTGCAGCGCGAGATCGGAAAGGACTGGCTGGTTGAGATCGGATATTCCGGCTCTCGCGGATTGCATCTGCTGCGGCAACTGGAAGCGAACTTTTCCCCGGCTGGCCCCGGAGCCGTCAACAATAAGCGCATCTTTTCGCGGATTGCGCTTCCGGGAACGAACATCGTCGCTTCGCCGCTTGGTAATACATTCAGCCACCGCTATGACGGAAACAACATCTATCACGCGATGATCGCCAAAGTGGAGCGGCGATTCTCGAACGGGTTTACGGTGTTGGCATCGTATACATGGTCGAAAAATATCGGCGATACGTGTGGATCCGCGGTACAGGGCAATACCACGGGCTGTGGCTATCAGGACATGTTCAACCTGCGCAACGAGCGCAGCATCGACAATCAGGATATTCCGCACCGCTTCGTGACGTCGGCGCTTTACGAACTTCCGTTCCTGCGGAAGAACCGCGTGCTTGGAGGCTGGACGATCGGTTCGATCGTAACCGCAGCGTCTAATGTTCCGTTCACGCCGACGGTCGGCGGGAATCCGGCGAACTCCGCGGGCATTGCGACGGTGAACCGGCCGAACGTGGTCGGCGCGGCGTATTCCGGGGAACGGACGGTGCAGCGCGATTTCAACACAGCGGCATTTGTGGCCAACTCGCAATTCCAATACGGCAACGCGGGGCGGAATGTTCTGCGGCAGCGCTCGCACTTCAACTGGGATTTTTCGACGCACAAGAATTTCCAACTGGCCGAACGGCTGCGGCTGCAATTCCGTTTCGAGGCGTTCTCGTTTTCGAACACGCCGCGTTTCGGCACGCCCGGTAACGTCGTCGGCACGGCGAACTTCGGCGTGATCACATCGGCGGCCACGCCTCGGAATCTGCAGGTCGCGCTGAAGCTCGTCTGGTAAGAAACTTTCGAAGCCTGACGGATTTCTCAAGCCTCCAGCGTTCGTGCTGACCCGGAGGATGTTCGGATTTACTGGCAGCGCCACCGAAACACTCAGCGGCAACTTTTCGTTGGTGACCGAGCGACCGCAGGCAGCGTACTGATAGTTCTGGAACTTAAATTCCGGAAATAGCTGCGCACAAAAGGGTTGCGGGCGTATTAAACTGGACCGACAACCAAACAAATGAGCCTACGGGAACCACGCCTGTCCAAATTAGGCTCTGAAAGAAGAGAGGCAAGGTCCTGGTAGGGTTAGAAGACGTTCCGCCAAGAACAGAATCCAACCCGACGAGGACCAAGCCCTGACACGAGTATCGAGCATTTTCA
>VFZQ01000077.1 GCA_016871135.1 Acidobacteriota bacterium
GCGCGTGTTCGGCGACGACGGCCGCGACGTGTTTGGCACGGGCGTTGAGACAGTCACGTTCGATACGTGCGATCAATACACAATCGAGGGCGAGGCCTTTTCGGCCGCGGTGCGCGGCGAGCGGCCCGTACCGGTTTCGCTCGAAAGCGCGCTCGGCAACATGCGCGTGATTGAAGCGGTTTTCGCATCGGCACGTGACCGGCGGTGGGTGGAACTGATACGATAGCGCCCATGCAACGTCTACTCGTACTCAGCATCGCTCTGGCCGCAACGCTCGCGGCACAGAACAAATCTCCACGCATCTTTAATACCGTCAAGACGAAACTCGCGCAAGGCAAGCAGGTAATCGGCGGCACGGTTTCGTCGTCGGACCCCGATATCTATTGCGCCATGGCGAACGCCGGATTCGACTTCACGTGGATCGAAATGCAACACAGCCCGCTGTCCTACTCGGAAGTGGCAAAGATGGTATACGCCTGCCGGGGCGCGTCGGCGATGCCGTTCGTCCGTGTGCCGGACGATAGCGAAGGCGATATTCAAAAGGCGACCGATCTTGGCGCGGCGGGCATCATCGTGCCGATGGTGGAGTCGATGGAGAAGATCCGCAACGCCATCAAGTTCGCGAAGTATCCTCCGCTCGGCAAACGCAGCCAGGGCGGCGGCAACTACGGCGCGATCTGGGGTTCGGACTATCGCGGCATCGCCAACGACAACATCATGGTGGTTGCGATGATCGAATCGCCGGCGGGCGTCGATATCGCCGAGCAGTTGGCGATGGAACCGGGCGTCGATGTCATTTTCGTCGCTTCGACCGACCTGGGCAGCTTCACCGGCTTGCGTCAGGGCGATCCGAAGTACGAAGCGCTCGTGACTCGTGTTCACGACGCGGTGTTGAAGCACGGAAAGATTCTCGCGGGTCCGCTGGCGTGGCGCGAACGTCATGGCTATAAGTTCTTTCAGGCGCCTGGCGAGTCGGCGGTCATCCGCACCGGCGCGGCCTCGATCCTGAAAGGCGCTCCGGAAGATGGCGCGAAGAAGGGCGTGGCTGTGATTGAGGGATCGGAGAAGAAGTAATTCGTCTCGCAGCGTTATTCATTGCGGCGCCGTTGCTGGCGGCCGACTTCGACATCGCTGTCTACGGGTCAACTCCCGCGGGCATCGCGAGCGCCGTTGTCGCCGCGCGGCAAGGGCGCCGCGTTGCGTTGATTGAGCCGTCGAATCATTTCGGCGGACTGTTGACGGGCGGCTTGTCGAACACCGATTTCCGCACGCTGGAAGCGGTGACCGGGTTCTTTCGTGAGTACATGGACCGCGTGCACGCGGACTACGTTTCGCGCTACGGGAAAGACTCCCAACAGGCGCGCGAGTGTTTCTTCGGAGCACACTCGGAGCCACATGTTTCCGAGCGTGTGCTGCGGGCGATGGTCGCCGAACAGCGGACGCTGTCGGTCTTGATGCGGCACCCGCTGTCCAGCGTTTCGCGCAAGGGCGACGCGATTGTTTCGGCGAATTTCGGCACGGTGGCGATCAACGCGAAGTTGTGGATCGATGCCTCGTATGAAGGCGATCTGGCGGCCGCGGCGAAGACGCCGTACCGCATTGGGCGGGAATCGACCCGCGAGTATGGCGAACGTTTCGCCGGTGTTTTGTTTTTCGATCAGGGCCTGATTCTGCCGGGTTCGACAGGCGAGGGCGACACGAACGAGCAGTGCATGAACTCCCGGATCATCATGACCAATCGCGCGTCGAACCGGCTGCCCGTGCCGCGCCCGCCGGGGTACAACCGCGAGGAGTTTCTGCGCATATTGCCGCACTTCTCGAGCGGCAGGGTGAAGGATGTCTACACCCATGATCACTCCGGCATGCTGCGATTGCAGCGCGTCCCGAACGACAAAGCCGACATGAATGACATCAAGCAGGCGGTCGTGCGTCTTTCCCTTGCGGGCGAAAACAACGGCTGGGCCGACGGCGACGCGGCGGCGCGCCAGCGCATTTTCGACCGGCATGTCGCCCACAACATCGGGTTGCTTTACTTCTTGCAGAATGATTCCGGCGTGCCGGAAGCGATTCGCGAGAAGGCGCGCGAATGGGGCTTGACGAAAGACGAGTTCGTCAACAACAACCACCTGCCGCCGGCGCTGTACGTTCGCGAGGGCCGCCGCATTCTCGGCGACTACGTTTTCACCGAACATGACACGATGCCGGCGCCCAGCAGTGTCCGCGCGCGTGTGCACGCCGATGCGATCGCGATGGGGGACTACGCGCTCAACTCACACGGGCATCAGCCGGCGGGGCCTTTCTATCCGACATTGTTCGAAGGCGACTTTTCGTTTTCGGCCACGCCGTTCATGATTCCTTATCGTGTGATGTTGCCGAAGGGTGTGTCGAACTTGCTGGTACCGGTGGCGATATCGGCTTCGCATGTCGGTTACTCGGCGCTGCGATTGGAACCGACGTGGAGCGCGTTGGGGCACGCGGCTGGTTTGGCGGCGCATCTGGCGATCGACACACGCAACAACACGCGAGCGATCGACGTGCCGAAACTGCAAACGATGCTGCACGCGCAGAAGCAGGCGACGATTTACACGTCCGATATTGAGCGGGATTCGCCGTACTTCGCGGCGGTACAGTGGGCGGGGTTGCGCGGCTTGCTGTCGGATGTCGTCGACTATCAGACCGCCGTCTACGTTCCGTTGAAGTCGCGCTTCGGCACGCAATATTCGTTCGCGCACTCGCTGCATTTTGTCGAGCCGGAGAAGGCGCTGGATGACTCCTTGAAGAGCCGGTGGCGCAAGCGCCTGCCTTGCGCGGCGAGCGTCGGCGCCGCTACCCGCGGCGAATTCTTGCAAGGCGCGATGAGCGCTTGCACCACAACGCGCTGAAACCGAGAGCCGCAAGGGCGACCGAAGAGGGCTCGGGGACTTCGCTATCGAATGTGCCGTCGAGTTGGAAGGCGGCGTGTCGGGTTCCGCTATCGGGACTTCCGGTCTCGATCGTTGGAACCGCCGTAAGATCGCCCTGGCGATAGCGGTCGGTGGTGTTGTCGGCTGTGAACGCCCAAGATGAAAGGAATGGGCCTTCGACAGTAAGCGCGGAGGCGGCATGGAACTCGATGAAATAGTCGCCCGCGCTGAGCGCGAAGTTCACCGAAATTTCCCTGCGCTGGATGTTGTTGATCTCGGCGATGGCGACGACGTTTGTCGCCGAACCGCTTTGCACCACCGCACCTGGGAGTCCGGTGTTTTCGGCATAGATCGCCCACGTCAGATCGGCTATCGTGAATGCATTGTTGAACGTCCAGAAGCGCAGGCCGGTGACCGTCGCATTGGAGGCAAGAGCAAAATCATCGACTACGCGAAAGTGGCTGAAGGTCACTCCGCCCATTGCGTTCGGCGTTCCGTTGTTATAGATCGTCGCGGCGGAAACCGGAAGCAGCGATGCCGCCAAAGCGATAAAGAGTCTCAAAATACTCCCTCCTGCCACGGTAAGATATCACAAGTTACCGCCGCTTCAAGCTTACGCCGCCATTAACGGTTTTCAAGGCCAGAAGTGGACCGCCCGCGCCGGCGTTGAACTCGGCGGAACGAGGACGCTTTTCGTTCGTTGCCGGCATGGGAAAATCGGAGCTGATTCCGCCGTTGCGGGTCTCGACGCGGAAGCGGGCCGCGTATTCGCGCGGCGCGTTAACACGCACACCGCCGTTGTGAGTCTCGACGTTCAAGCCACCGCCTTGCCATGAGCCACCGGCGAGTTCGACATGCACGCCGCCGTTGTGGGTCGAGCCTTTGACGTCTCCGCCAAGGTTCTTGATGTTGACTCCTCCGTTGTGCGTGCTGAAGGAGATTTGCCCCTGCAACTCTTCCAGATTTACGCCGCCATTGTGAGCGCTGACCGACAGATTTGTCTGGCGCGGGACGAAGATCTCATAGGACACGGCCCAACCGTTATCGCCCTTCGATTCGGGCCCCGACGCCTTCACCTGCGCACCAGCGGCGCCGATCTGCACTTGCCCGCCGATGAGGCTCGCTTCCGATTCCGTTTCGGCCCAGGCATCGATCCGCGCTCTTACAAGCATCCGGTTCTCACTCCAGCCATGCACGGAAACACCGCCGTTGCGGCCTCCGTCGACACTGAGCCGGCCGGGCGCGGCGAGCGACTGCTCACTGATCTTGCAGAAGTGTTTTTGGTGGTTACTGTTGTTGCGGCTATTGCATTTCAACTCGGCAAACAGTGAGGCGCAGGCGAGGGCGAGGACAAGCGGTTTCATACCGCTGATACGCACGACGACGCGCAAGGTTACGGCGTAAGTGGAAGCGGGAGGTAATCGTAGTCGAGGATCATCTTCTCCTGCAACGCCAGCTTTAGTTCGCGTTCAACCGCGGCGAACTCGGCGCGGCCAGCGAGATTGTCCATTTCATCGGGGTCCTTGTCGAGATCGTATAGCTCGAATACCGGCCGCGCGTGGGCGAAGTAGGCGCGGGCGAATCGAGGTGCAAGACGCCCCCACGCGTTTTCGTCCGACATCTCTTTCCAACTGCGCTCGTTGTAGCTATCGACGGGCGAGTACTTCTGCTGCGGCGTGCAGTTGTAGATGAGCTTGTAGCGCTTGGACCGCGCCATCCGCGAGAGATCGAAGGTGTGCGTGGTCGTCCCTTCGCCGAATGGACGCGAGCCGTGCGTAACGCGCTGACCGAAGACATGTTTGCGGCCTTCGAACGGCCGGCCGAGGAGGCGATTCAAGAAGCTGACGCCGGACATCTCCTTCACCGGCTTGCACCCGGCAGCTTCGAGCATAGTCACGGCGTAGTCCTCGCCCGAAATCAGATCGTCGCTCACGCTGCCGGGCTTGATCTTGCCGGGCCAACGCATGACAAAGGGCACGTTGAGGCCCGGGTCATACAAGGTGCCCTTGCCGTGCGGGAACGGAAAGCCGTTGTCGCCGGCGAAAAGAACGATGCTGTTGTCAAGGCCCGCGCGCTTCTGCACGATGTCGAGCACCGATTGGAACTCGCCATCGACGCGCTGCACTTCGTCGTAGTAGCGGCGAAGGTCTTCGCGAACTCCTGGGAGATCGGGCAGGAACGAAGGTACACGCAGCTTGTTCGCGTCGATGCCGTTCGGAACGTTGTCCCACGGGAAGTGCGGGTCATCGAAATTGACCCAAAGGAAGAAGGGTTTGTTGGCGGGGCGTTTGTCGAAGAATTCGTTGACGCGACGCTCGGTCATTGTGCGGGGCGAGGCGCGGTCGAGATAGTCCACTCGATTTTGAAACGTCTGCAAGTTGTGCTTGTCGTAGACGGCTTTGCTGTTCGGCCCGGGCGCGCCGTCGAGATGAAACTGGCGTCGACAGATGCCCGTGAAGTAGCCTGCCTGCGAGCGCAGCAGTTCCGGCAGGGTGACGACATCGGGCGGCAGCGGCGAGGTGAATCGGCCCATCCGCGCGGCAACGGGGCTACGCCCGGTGAGATACGCCGTGCGCGACGGCACACACTGCGGCGCCGCGCAGAAAAAGCGCGTGAAGCGCATGCCTTCGCTCGCGAAGCGGTCGATATTGGGCGTCTTGATGGTCGTGTTGCCGTAGCAGCCGGCGAACTCGGCGGTGTGGTCGTCGGACAGGATGAGAAGGATGTTGGGCTTCGCGGCGGATTGCGCCTGCAGGGCGAGCGACGCGGCCAGTTCACGACGGGTCAGTGACATGTTGAACAATGTATCGCAAGCGGAGCAGTTCAAGGTGATGCGCCCAGTGTCCGGCGACGAAGTAGATCCAGGCGGACGATGAGCATAACGCGGCTGAGTTTCCAAGGTTTCAGCCCGATCGGGACCCTGACCCTCGGCAACTTGAGCGGACTGGGAGCCGTGTGCTGCGCGAAGAGGCCATCCATTCCGGCACCGGAGTGAGGTGGCTGAGGTATCCTGTTGGCTTCCGGGAAACCCGAAACCGAAGATTTGGAAAAGGAGTCACGATGCTGACTACTCTTCGCCCCCAGTCCAGCGGACCTCGCGCCCGATACGCGGCCTGCTCGCTCTTTGTACTCGCCACCCTGCTGGCTCCGCCCCCTGCGCCGGCTCAGAATTCTTACGGCCGCTTCACCGGCCGCGTCACCGACCAGCAAGGCGCGATCATCGCCGGCGCGAAGGTGAAGATCACCCAATCGGAAACCAACTCCAACGCCGAAACCATCACCAACCGGGAGGGCGTCTACGATCTGCTGAATCAGTTGCCCGGCTCCTACGTTCTCACCGTGGAATTCGATGGCTTCAAGAAGCACGCGCGTTCCGGACTGGTGCTCCGCGTGGGCGACATCGTCGAGTTGAACATCCAACTCGAACTCGGCGCGGTCAACGATAGCGTTTCGATCACGGCCGAAGCCCCGATCCTCGAAACCGGCACCGCGAGCCTCGGGCAGGTGGTGGATAACCGGATGATCAGCGAGATGCCTCTCTCAGGCCGCGGCGTCAACTACCTGATGCAGCTTTCTCCCGGTGCGGTCTCCACGAACGCGCCGATGCACGGTTGGCTGCCGCAGGCCCGGGGTTCGGTGTCCGACGTGGCCGTGGCGGGGACGCGCACCCGGTCGAGCGAGTTCACCCTGGACGGGATTCCGAATATGGGCGGCGACGGCGTGATCGCCTTTCAGCCCCCGCCTGAGATGATTCAGGAGTTCCGCGTGCAGACGGCGGCCTATGACGCGTCACTGGGGCGCTTCGCGGGCGCCAGCGTAAACATGGTGCTGAAGTCCGGCGCAAACGCCTACCACGGCACCTTGTGGGGCTCGCACCTTAGCCGTCCGCTGATGACGCATCCGTTCTTCATCAACAGCAATCTGCACAACACGGCGACAAGCCGGCCAGGCGAAACGTTCGAGGCGAAGCGCTCGCGGCTTTGGCCGGCATCCCGCACGAACCGGTATCGCGTGCAGATTGGCGGTCCAATCCGCATCCCGAAGTTGTATGACGGCCGCAACCGGACATTTATCAGTTACGGCAACGAGCTGATGGAGCGCAACTTCAACAACCAAACCAACACCACGGTGCCCGCTGAGGAGCAGCGTCGCGGTGACTTCTCACGCCTGCTGGCGCTGGGTGCCAGCTATCAGATCTTTGATCCGGCCACCGTGACAGCGGTTGCCGGCGGTCGCTTTCAGCGATCGCCACTTCCGGGAAACATCATCCCCGCCAGCCGCATCAGTCCAATCGCTCAAAGGCTGCTTCCTTACTATCCGCTGCCGAACACGCCTGGCACCGCCGATTTCCGCAACAACTTTGTCACGGCTACATCGGCGACGATCGACTATTGGTCCCACATGTTCAGGGCCGACCAAGTGATCACCGACCGCCATCGCTTCTATGTATCGCTCAGCACCATGCGCACGGACGGCGACCAGGGGCGCAATCTTAACAACGACGCCAACGGCAGCATCACGGTGAATCGCTACAACTCGCTGGCCCTCGACTATGTCTGGACCGTGAGCCCGTCCACCGTAGCGAATCTCCGTTACGGCGTCACCCGTCAGGCCAATTCGGGCGGACCGCCCACCCTCGGACTGGATCTCACGACGGTGGGTCTTCCGGCCACCTTCGCGAATCGCCTGGACCGCGCCCTCACCGCTCTGCCGGAGATCGATATCGGCGGCATGGTAACGATCGGAACCAACCTGCCGAGCAAGGGCGGCTTCAACGCTCAGTTCGTCAGTGCCACACTTTCGCAGACCAAGGGCAACCATACTTTGCGCTACGGCGGTGAATACCGGGTGGTTCTGGATAACGCCTCCAACTTCGGCAACTACTCGGGGCAATACTCCTTCGCCAACGCGTGGACGCGTGGGCCGCTCGATAACTCTCCGGTGGCGCCGATCGGGCAGGGCATGGCCTCGTTCCTCTTCGGCCTGCCAACAAGCGGCTTTGTGGACGTGCAGGATTCAAGCGCCGAGAAGTCCGGCTACCTCGGAGTGTTCTTACAGGACGATTGGAAGGCGTCGCGCAAACTGACCGTGAATCTGGGCTTGCGCTACGAGCTGGAGCAGGGCATTACAGAGCGTTTTAATCGCGCCAATCGCGGCATCGACTTCACTACGGTCAATCCCGCTAACGACGCGGCGCGCGCGGCCTACGCGCGGAATCCGATTCCGGAGTTGGCGCCGGCGAACTTCAATTTGAGGGGTGGTCTGCTCTTCGCCGGCACCAGCGGGCAGCCGCGCGGATTATGGGATCCCGACCGCAACAATTTTTCGCCCCGCATCGGCCTGGCTTATCAGTTGAACTCGCTCACCGTCGTCCGCATGGGCTATGGAATCTTCTTTGAACCGCTCGGCGCCGATCGCGCCGATGCCACGCAGGTGGGCTTCAATCAACGCACGAACATGAATCCGTCGGTCGACAACGGGCAGACGTTCCGCGCTACGCTCGCCAACCCGTTTCCGGATGGCTTCATCGCGGCGCAGCGTTCGTCAGCCGGTTTGGCGACGAATCTGGGCCTGGCACTTTCGTCGGTTTATCCCCAACGCCGCAACGCCTACATGCAACGCTGGAGTTTCAACGTCCAGCGCCAACTGTCGCGAAACTTGGTGGTGGAGATCGGCTATCTGGGCAACCGCGGCACAGGCCTCGGCGTGCTGTACGATTTCAACCTCACACCGGCGCAGTATTTGAGCCGCAGCCCGGAGCGCGATGTCGCCACCGTCAACTTCCTCAGCACGAACATAGCGAATCCGTTCCGGGGGATTTCGCAATTTGGCCAGAGTCCTGCCTTCTTCAACAATCAGTTCGTGAGCCGCGCCTCGCTGTTGCGCCCGTATCCGCACTTCAACGGCCTCACCATGACCGTCAACGACGGCTTCTCCTGGTACCACGCCGGCACCGTGCGGGTGGAGCGCCGTTTCACGAAAGGCTTCTCCGCGGGCGGACACTGGACCTGGTCGAAATTCATGGAAGCCGTCGAACGGTTGAACGGACAGGACCTCCATCCGCACCACGTCGTTTCGCCGCAGGACCGGCCGCATCATTTCGCACTGAATGGCATGTGGGAACTTCCCTTCGGCCGGGGCCGCGCCTGGATGAACGGCAATTCGCGCTGGCTCGACGCGGTGGCCGGCGGCTGGAGTATCAACGCCATCTATCAGTGGCAGAGCGGCGCTCCGGTGAACTTCGGCAACGTGATCTTCCGCGGCAACGTGCGGGACATCGTAATCCCCTACGCCGATCGCACTGTTGAGCGCTGGTTCAACACAAGCGGCTTCGAACGCGACCCCGGCCGCCAACTCGAGAACAACCTGCGGACATTCCCGCTGCGCTTTACAGGCATCCGCGCCGACGGGTGGAACAACTGGGATCTGTCGCTCTATAAGATGTTCTCTTTGAGCGAACGTTGGAAGCTGCAGCTACGGGCTGAAGCAGTGGACGCGCTGAATCACGCCCATTTCGGCGGACCGAATGCGGCGCCGACGAATACGCTGTTTGGAACGGTGAACAACACGATCTGGAGCGAGCAGCGAAAGATCACCGTGGCGGCGCGGATTACGTTCTAGCTCGGAGAGCCGTGCCTGGCGCGAAGTGGCTAACGCGATCCGGCAGGCTGCGCGCGCGTAACGCGGCCTTCGGCGGCGGCGTGAATCGTCCCGCCGGCCGCGTGGCCGTAAAGTGCAAGCGTCAATGGGATTTCGGTGGTCTTGTAGTCGAGCCGGCGGAACCGCCCCGCAAGCAGCATCGACTCCCGCTCGACGACCTGGCCTTCGAGCACTACCGTGTAGATCCGATCGGGATCGAGCGTCGACGACACAATTTTGTAGCCGTCGGGTTTCGCTGCATCGAAGACGTACTTCATGCCGGAGACTTGCACAAGACGGCTGGCGCCGGGGGAATCGATGCGCAGCGGCTGGTCCTTCTTTGGATGCGGGACGTTGTCGTCAAGGATGCGCTCGATGTCGTAACCGGTGAGTTTCACGGTAACCAGATATTGATCGAAGGGCCGTGAACACTGGATCAGGTCGACGATGTCGACGGCGCCTTCGGGCAATGGCGAGCCGCGATAGGCCCAGCCGCCGTAGAGAGCGATGTCGGCGCCGGTGGCTCGGCGCATTGCGTCTGCGATCCAATTCGCGAGCGGCTTTTCATCGCCAAGCATGTCGAGCTTGTGCGTCGTACGCGCGACCTTTTCGACGACGCGAGGTGCAGCGTCTTCGAGCGCGACGGTCCATCCGTGCGTGAAGCGGAGGCGCTGGCCGATTGGGATCGGCGCGCTCCAAATCGTTTTTCCGCCGATGGCGACGTTGACCGGACGAGTGACGTCAAGAAACGTCGCGTCGGGGATGAACGTAAATTCGGCGACGTTGTCGACAACGAACTCGGCGCGATTGCCACCGGGTGCGGTGGCGACAATCGTGGCCATCCGGCCGGGCGTTGCCACCATATCGATGCAGGTCCAAAAGGCGCAACCGTGCAGCGGCGTGTCGGTTTCGTAAGTGAAGCGGCGTGGGTGGAGGTCTCGCTTATGCTTCAGCAACCACCCGAAAACGCGCTCGAAGTCCTTGACCGGGCCGTCGTGGCCTTCGCCCGGCAACACCTCCACTGTCACGTTCGCACCGAACTTTCGCATACGTTCGATGCCGACGGCAACGCCGCGATGGTAGTATTCGGCGTCGGCCGCGCCGCCGATCCATAACGACGGCACCACTGCGCTGTTGCGCGCCAGCCAGGGAAAACTGTAGGCGGCGGCGAGCGGCGCGTAAGCCGCGAACGTGTCCGGATGCCGCATCGCCATATACGCGGAGCCCGTTCCGCCCATCGAGTGGCCGGTGAGATAGATGCGTTCGGGATCGATGACAAATCGCTTGCGCACTTCGTTCAAGACCGTGAGCACATCCTCTTCACCGATCCCGCGATACTCGGTAACACCGCGCCCGTGCGGCGCAACGACAATCACGCCGAACCTATCGGCGGCGGATTTCAAAGTGCGGTGCGTATCGAGCAGCGTGTTCTGATCGCCGCCAGTACCGTGTAGCGCGATCACCAGAGGAGCGGGCGTGGCGTGCTGAGCGGGAACGTACACGCGGTAGGGCTGAGAGCCAGGCTCATAAGTGAGCCGCAGGTCTTGCTGGGCGAAGAGCGGAAGGAAGAGCGCTATCCAACGCATAGTCGAGCTAAATGATATCGTGATTCCTCATGCTCCGCCGAAACTTCATAGCCTCCGCCGCCGCGGCCTTCGCCGCGCCGAAGAAAAAACCGATGAACGTGCTGTTTGTCGTCTCGGACGATCTAACGTCGACGGCTCTCGGCTGCTACGGCCACCCGCTGGTGCAGTCGCCGAACGTGGATTCGATCGCCAAGGCCGGCGTGCGGTTCGACCGCGCGTATTGTCAATACGCGCTGTGCGCGCCGTCGAGGGCGAGTTTTCTCACGGGCCTACGGCCCGATACGACGCAGGTGCGGACAAACGGCCCCGACTTCCGCGACTTCATTCCCGATCACGTTACGATGCCGCAGCTTTTCAAGAACAACGGCTACGCGGCGATTCGCGAAGGCAAGATGTATCACATGGGCGTGCCGGGGACGGTCGGCACCGATCAATGGCAGGATGCGAAGAGCTGGTCACACAACGGCAGCCCGCAAGGCAAGGAACACAACTCGAAGGGCGAAGGAAAGAACCTCACGCCACACATCGGCCAAGGCGTCGCGATGCAGTACGTGCGCACCCCGGATCCGAAAGAACAGGCCGACTTCGATGCCGCGAACCGCGTGATCGCACATCTGGAGAAACACCGCAACGATCCGTTCTTTATTGGCCTCGGCTTCGTGCGGCCACACGTTCCCTTCGTCGCGCCCAATGAGTACTTCGACCGCTACCCGCTCTCGAAGATCAAGCTGGCGCAGAATCCCGCCAACGACCTCGACGATATTCCGGCGATCGCGATGGCCACCATGCCCAACACCTCGTACAACATGAAGATGAACAAGGACCAGCAGATGGAAGCGCTCCGCGCCTACTACGCGGCCATCAGTTTTATGGACGATCAACTGGGCCGCGTCTTGAAGGCGCTCGATGCATTGGGCCTGCGTGATAACACCGTGGTCGTGTTCCAGAGCGATCATGGCTGGCACCTCGGCGAACACACATTCTGG
>VFZQ01000078.1 GCA_016871135.1 Acidobacteriota bacterium
GAGAATTGGAGCTCAACCTCACCGATTCATTGACGCTTACCGGAGCGGTGACTCACACCGAGCAATCCACCGATGGCCGCACGTTGATCTGGCGCGGTGGTATTCGCGGCGCCCGCTTCGGCCAGTTTAGCGTCGCAGTCACCGGAGACATCGTCAGCGCGAATATTCGCACCGACTCCGATTTCTACACTCTTCGTCCCGACGCCGGCGGAGGTGGTGTGCTTACGCGTCACGATCTAACCGCGCTGCCACCGCCCGGTCCGCCGATTCCGCTACCGATCCCGGCGTTTCCCATCGCCGCTCAAGTCGTACAGCGCGACGATGGCGCGCTGATCGACGTCATGGTCGTTTACACCGTGGCGGCACGCAACGGCGCGGGGGGAACGAACGGAATCCTCAATGAGATTCAACTCGCCGTGTCCGACACGAACCAGACGCTCGCCAACAGCGGAATCGTGCAGCGCATCCGGCTCGTGCACACTGCCGAAGTCAGCTACAACGAAACCGGCGTGTTCGAAACCGAACTCGACCGGCTGCAAGAACCCGCCGACGGCTTCATCGACAATGTTCACGCGCTTCGGAACACATACGGCGCCGATGCTGTCAGTCTCTGGGTCGAAACCGGCAACTACTCCGGCATCGCCTACGTAATGACGACCACGGCTTTTTCTTTCGCCAACAGCGCTTTCAGCGTGGTCCGCAGGGACTGCGCAACATCCAGTCACACCTTCGCCCACGAACTTGGCCACAACTTCGGCGCGCTCCACAATCGCGAAGACAATGACGTTCAAGTGTCACTGTACCCATACGCGTTCGGCTATCAACAGCGCTATACACAGCCCTACTTCCGCACCGTGATGGCCTATAGCTGCGCTTCCCCAATCGACTGCCAGAGAGTCCCCTACTGGTCCAGCCCGATCGCTTTCTACAACGGCCAGCCCACTGGCATCGCCGATCCCGCCGCGAACTCGGCCGACAACGCACGGACGCTCAATAACACACGCACCGTCGCCGCCAATTGGCGTCAGGCGATCGGCTCGATTCAAGGCATCAGCCCGACGGGAGCGAGTTTCACCAAGCTAGCTGGCGCCGGTGGCATCGTCGTCACCGCGACAACCGGCTATGCCTGGACGGCCGTTTCCAATGCCGCTTGGATCACGGTAACTTCGGGGTCGACTTACTCAGGCAACTCGACCGTAAACTACTCCGTCGCCGCCAATACCACCAACAGCCAGCGCACGGGCACAATTTCCATCGGCAGTCAGACCTTCACCATTACACAAGAAGGCCTCGGTCTTGCTGCCATAACAACGCCTCCGGCTGGAGCTACTTTTTCGTCTCCTTCCGTCACCTTCAACTGGTCCGCCGGCACGGGCGTGACGAACTACTGGCTCGATGTCGGAACAACTCTCGGTTCGGGGAACCTCTCAAACGGCGCGACAACCTCGCTCTCTCGCACCGTGAATTACATTCCCGTCGATGGACGCACGATCCACGTGCGGCTCTGGTCGTTCCAGAGCGGCGCATGGCAGGCGCCGCTCAACTACACCTACACGGCTTGCACCGGATGCGGTTCCGACCCCCGCGCCACCTTGACCGCGCCGGTCCCAGGCTCAACGCTGACGTCGCGCACGGTGACCTTTCAATGGACTGCCGGTTCCGGCGCGACCAACTACTGGCTCGACATCGGCAACGCCGTTGGCCTCGGTGATATCTCCCATGGCGCGACCACGTCCCTCAGTCGGCAAGTCTTCAATCTTCCGAGCGATGGCCGCACTCTTTACATCCGCCTGTGGACATTCCTGAACGGCGCCTGGCAGCCCGGCATCGACGACTACACCGTGACCGCCTGCAACGGCTGCGCCGCCGATCCTCGGGCGACGCTCTCCTCCCCAGCGGCTGCGTCAACGCTGGCGGGAACGATTGCCACATTCACCTGGACAGCTGGCACGGGGGCATCCAAGTATTGGCTCGACGTTGGAAACACCGCGGGCGCCGGAGATATCGCCAATGGCGAAACCGCGGGCCTGAGCCGCCAGGCGGCCGGGCTGCCCACTGACGGCCGCACGATTTATCTGCGCCTCTGGACGTTTATCAACGGCGCGTGGCAAACACCGATCGATTACACCGTCAAGGCCTGCAACGGTTGCATGGCCGATCCGCGGGCAACGATGGCGTCGCCCCTGCCCGGCAATACTCTAACCGCCTCTTCGGCGAATTTCACTTGGCGCGCCGGCGCGGGCGCGACCAACTACTGGCTCGATATCGGCAATTCGCAGGGCGCTGGCGATATCTCCGGCGGCGCCACCTCGGCGCTTGCGAAGATCGTGACCGGACTGCCCGTCGACGGCCGGACGATCTACGCGCGCCTGTGGACGTTCCTCAACGGCGCGTGGCAGACGCCCTTCGACTACACATACAAAGCCTGCACCAACTGCGGCGTCGATCCACGTGCCGTACTCACCGCTCCCACGCCGGGATCGACTCTTACAACGTCCAGCGTGACGTTTACGTGGGCGGCGGGCACGGGCGCGACCAACTACTGGCTCGATGTCGGCAACTCGGCCGGCAGCGGCGACATCTCCGGCGGCGCGACGACCGGAACGTCGCGCACCGTCGGCAATATCCCGCGCGACGGCCGCACGATCTACGCGCGTTTGTGGACGTTCATCAACGGCGCCTGGCAGACGCCGATCGACTACACGTTCCGCACGTAACCCAAAACGCGATAGCCTCATTGGGAAATGAACCGTTACGAACTTCTGCTTCCCGCGGTCGCCATGATGCTCGGCTGGGGACTCCGCGGCTTTATCGGCGGCGGCCCGTTTGGCGCGATGATTCCCGGCGCAATGGTCGCGCTTTGCCTATGCCTGTTGCATAAACGAAAGGACGCCGCAATCGTCGCCGCGTTCGCGGCCATCGGCGTCGGCATCGGCGGTCAGATGACGTACGGCCAAACCGTCGGCTTCATCGTCAAAGCCGATACGTTCTGGTGGGGATTTCTCGGCCTCGCGCTGAAGGGCGGCATCTGGGGATTCGTCGCCGGCGGCGTAATCGCGATGGCCTTCACGCCGCGCACCCGCCTGGTCGCCGGCGGCTCGGCGGCAATGGCGCTCGCCACCCACGCCGGGTGGAAGCTGATCAACGAACCCAAACTGATCTACTTCTCTAATCGCGAAGACCGGCCACGTCCGGAAATCTGGGCGGGATTCCTGCTCGCGGGCGCCGCGCTGCTCCTCTGGCTGCACTGGCGGAAACATCTGCAGCCCGCGCTGCGCTTCGCGCTCGCCGGATTTGTCGGCGGCTTTATAGGCTTCGGGTTCGGCGGCGCCATTCAGGGCCTCGGCCGGATCTTCACGCCGGAACTCAACCTGCACTGGTGGAAGTACATGGAGTTCTTTTTCGGCCTCTGCTTCGGCTGGGCGCTGGCGTGGGCCATGAAGACCGCGAAGCTGCCCGAACCCGAACCTTCACGCGACGACGCGCCCGCGCTGCCGCTTGAACTCCTCCTCGCGGGCGCCTTGAGCGCGGCGACATTCTGGCTCACCTGGAACGTGCCGACGCGCTTCACGTACCTGCTCGTCGGCGGCGCAATCCTCATTTTGCTCACTCGTGTCCGCTTCCTGAACTGGCATGTCGCGCTGACGATCACCTTCACAGCCACCATGCTCGACTCCGCAAAATACTGGTCGGTCGATTACAAACGCGGCGCCGCCGAACCGGCCTACGCCGTTGCGATTCTCTGCTCGATTGCCTTCGCGATCGCCCCTATAAAATGGGTGCGCAACGATACGCTGCGCGGCTTGGAACTGATCACCTGGGCTTGCGTGGCCGACGCCACTTTCAAGTTCGGCATGAACCCCGCGGGCCTCTCCGCGCTGATCGATCACGTGGCCATCGGATTCATCCTCATGGCGGTCGCGGTGAGTTTCATGGCGCGCCGCGTGCAAGCCGCGCTGCTATTCATCGTCACGATGCACGCACAGTCGTGGACCATCGCGCTTTCGGCGAACGCCGTCGGCCCGCCGGTGCCGTTCGACGGAAAGATCGCGATCGCTCTCGCCAACAATCGCGTCGGTATTTACACCCAAGCCGGCGAGCCGTTAAAGGAACTCTCGCTCGATGCCGCACCGCTGGGGCCGCCTGTCGTCGACGCGCGGCGCATCTATGCCGCCGATGTCTGGGGCCGCGCCTATGCATTCACAAAGGACGGTGAATTGGTATGGCGTCACGATCGCGAAACCCGCGCCGGCACCGGCTACAGCATGCCCGTGCTCGTCGGCGATCTACTCTACCTCACCGACACCCGCGGCACGCTCTACGCGCTCAACGCTAAAGGCGAATCGAAGCTCGAAGTGAAGGTAACGAACTATCGCCTCTCAACCCCCGCCGTCGCCGGCTCGTTGATCTTCTTTGGCGGCGACGACGAGCGCGTCTATTGCGTCTCCACCGATGGACGCCTCGTCTGGTCGACGCACCTCCCCGGCGGCCGGTTTGGGCGCGCCGTTCCGCTCGTCGCCGACCTCGACCGCGACGGCAAATCGGAACTCTACATCACGACTCCATTCGTCGGCCCCATCACCGGACTGCACGCCCTCGACGCCGCCACCGGCGCGCCGAAGTGGCACTTCAAGTCGGAGCTGCAAACCTACGCGTCGATTGCTCTCGCCGATCTCGATAACGACGGCCGCGACGAGATCTTGTTCGGCGACAAGAACACGCGCCTCTATGCGCTCGACGCCAACGGCAAGCGGCGCTGGGACGCGCAACTCCCCGGCCGCGGCATCTTCTTCGCGCCCGTAATCACGCGCGATGCGATCTATCAAATTACGCGCGACGCGGATCTCAATGTCGTTGACTTCCGTGGCCGCGTTAGGCAATCGATCAAACTCGCCGCCGGCGGCAGCGCGGGCCCCACATTGGCGGGCAATCAACTGCTCACCGCCACCGCGAACAAACTGCAAGCATGGCCCGTCGATGGCGCCGGCGCGCGCTGGACCTCGTGGAGAGACAACAGCCGTTCGGCGGCCGCGATCACATCGCCATCACCGCGCCCCGCGCCTGCGACAATCGATCGCGCCAGCGGCTATCCGGGCACAAACACCATCCCCGGAGAGCCACTGAAGAGCATCCGCGTCACCGCGCCCAACGGCGCGGTCCATCTAGTCATCGGATCGAACAGCTTCACCGCGCTCACGCCGGGCCAATACAGCGTTCTGGTCAACGGCGGCGAACGGCAAATCCTTTTCGCCATCGGGCATGACGCCGACGACCGCGCGCTTCTCCAACTCGGCCAGACTCCGCTCGCCGCACGCGTGCGCGGCGATTTCTTAGCCGCGCGCCAGCAGCCATCGATTGAGCGTTACGACAACGCACGCGCCCGTCTCCGCGCCGCCGAGAAAAGCAGGAACGCACCCTTTGTGCAACAACTCGCCAAACCCTGGGGCGAGTCGCTCGAAGCCGCGGGCAAGCCCGATGCGATCGAACTCCGCATGCTCGGCAACGAGTACGAATCCGCCGCGTTCTTGCTGACCAACCCGTACAGCGAAGCGTCCACGTTTCGCATCGAGCACGATCACACCGTGCTCGAATTTCGTGACGTGCAAAAGGTCCGCGCGCTGTCCACCGGCCGCCTCACTGAAGATCTCTTGCCCAGACTCGCGCAAGGCGAACTCATCACGTTGCAGCCCGGCGAGCAACGCAAACTGTGGCTCATCGCCAATAGCCACGGCCTCGCGGCGGGCTCGCAAACGAAGACCGTGCGCATCGGCGCACTCGAATCGACCACCGCGCCGAAGTCTGTCACCGTCACTCTGCACGTAAGCCGGGCGCGCCTGCCGCAACAGTTCACCTACAAGCAGTGCCACTGGTTTTACCCCGCCAACATCGCCGGCGATCAAGCGCGCGAAGCGGCCATCGCTGACGCGCTCGCGCACGGCGCCAACGTCATTCCGCTACCGCCGCCGAATCACGCGCTTCACGACGCGCTCGTACAACGCCTGAAGGGCAAGGTCACTTTTCTCGCGGCGCGGCCGAAGCCGGAAGAGGTGAAAGCGTACGCCGCAAAGATGAAATCGCTTGGCGCCGGCTACGCCGATTGGGCCTACTACGTTCTCGACGAACCCGGCCTGATGGGCAAAGACGCCGCCTTCGATCAATGGGTGGCCGACGTGAAGGCGATCAAGAAAGAAGATCCGAACGCGCGCATCTACGCCAATCCCGCCGGCGGCGCAAAGCCCGAGATGCTGGAACCCGTGAAGCATCTGATCGATATCTGGCAGCCCGATCGCCATCTCGTGCTCGGCGATCCAGCCGCGTACTCGAAGCTCTTCGGCGCGAAAACCTACTGGCATTATGAAGCGCCCGCCGATCAACGCAACCTTGACCCGCTCGGCTTCTACCGCATGAAACCGTGGGTGGCGTTTCAGATGGGCATGACCGGAGGCGGCTACTGGGTGCACTCCGGCAGTCCGTACTGGTTCTTCGATCGCAGCTTTGCAACCGAATACGGCGCCGTCTATATGACGCCCGAAGGCCCGGTCACGACAAAACGCTGGGAAGCTTCGCGCGACGGCGCCGAAGACTTTGAGCTGCTCTGGCAACTGCGCGGATCGAAGCTCGTCGACAACGCCGTCGCCTTTGTCACGAAGGACCAGGAACACGCCACCGACATCAGCCGGCAAGTCTCGCCCTTCGCGCCGGACTACGCCACCTGGATGGATTTCCGGGCCAAACTGATCACCGCGCTCGAGGCCAAACAATGAGCCTGCTGCTTGCCGCCGCGCTGGCTCTATCGCTCGACACCGATGGCATGATTCGCATCAACGGCGAGCGCGTCTTCATCGTCGGCGCCTACGATCTTCCGAAAATCGCCGAACCGCTGAAGACCGCGAAAACGGCCGGGTTTAATCTCGTCCACGCGAACAGGCAAACGATCGGCGCCGCGCGCGCCGCGGGTCTTTACGCCTGGGCCACCACCGGCTCGAAGCCGGACGGAATCCGCCCCATCGTCAACGCGCTGAAAGACGACTCATCGCTCATCATTTGGGAGATCGAAGACGAGCCGACCTTCGTCTGGAAGAAACCGCGCGAGATCCGCACCACACCCGAGACGATGATCGCGGCGCGCAAACTCGTGCAGTCGATCGACCCCCAACGACTCTTTTACCTGAATCAGTCGCCAACGAATCTTGTCCCGACTCTGCGCCGCTATAACGACTCCACCGATATCGTCGCAACCGACATCTACCCGGTGATTCCGCGCGGCATCCGCAATCAATACGCGCTCTGGCCCGACGGGCAACAAGGCGATCTGCTTAACGAGACGATCAGTCAAGTCGGCCAATACGCGGACAAGATGCGCCAGGTCGCTGGACCATCAAAGCCCGTGTTCATGGTGTTGCAAGGCTTCGCCTGGGAATCGATCCAAAAACAGATCGACCCGAAAATGTTGTTGTACCCAACCGCGGCGAAAGCCCGCTTCATGGCGTATCAGTCGATTGTTCACGGCGCGAATGGAATTCTCTACTGGGGCCTTCATTTGGGGCCGCCCGATAATCCCGCATGGCAAGCGGCGAAGTCAGTGGCCGCGGAGTTGAAGACGATCGCGCCGGAACTCGCGGCGAGGCCGCTGGCAACGAAATTGACGATCGACTACATCGACACCGGCCATTCGCTCGACCGCGGCATCGAGTACATCGTGAAACCCTCGGGCCGGGGGTCGCTGATCATCGCCGTCAACGCCGATAAGAATCCCGTCGAAGCCGTAATCAAAGGGCCCGGCGCATGCGTTCACAAGGACACGATCGAGCCTTTCGGCGTGCGCCTTTACCGCTGCGACGCGCAGTAGAGCGCGCCGCGCGCCGTTTTCGCATCCGGACATGCCGACTGCATGAACGCGCCCGCGAAGAACGCTATCCCCATGACGCAGGCCAACGGAATCCAAGTCTTCCAAAGCAACCGCGCCGCCCAGCCCGCCGAGTCCGTTTTCACTTGCCGCAACAGCCCCGCGCCGATGGCCGCCTCAATGGCCACTTCGGGCAGGATTTCCGGCGCCATCCAAATCAGGTATCCACCCGCCAGGCAGATCACCAGCACAAGCACGGCCAGGACAAGCAGAATCCAAAACCCTTCATCAAGGTCGAGATCGACATTCAGGTCTATCCCGCCCCCAACTGGAGCGTCGAACAAATCGGACGCGCCGCCACCGCCCGCATCCCCGCCGTGAAACCCGCTGAAGGCGACAGGCGGCGGCTCGCCGCCTCGCCCAAGCGTCAAATCGCCGGGATCGAAATCAACATCACCAACGCGCGGCGCAACGCCGGCCGCGTACCAGACCCACAGCCGCACCAGTCCGAAGAACACGCCATATGCGCCGAGCACGGACAACGCGTACCGCCACCCCATCGCGTCGAAGCCGAAATACAGCAGGCCCTTGTCGATCAGCACTCCCGACGCAATCGTAGCGCCTAGAATCAGACTCATGTGGAAGCGCACGAAATACTGCTTCAGCAGCTTCGCCTTGATCTTGTTCCTCAATGCCATCGCTTCACCATGAACGGCTTCTCGGTGTAGTAGTAGATGACCGCGCAGATCGCAAGAACAACCGGAACAAGTGCGAGCCCTTGCACCGCCAGATCGGCCGCGAACGGAATCGACGCGTTCCACAGCTTCATCGATTGTGCGCTTACGATCCCCAGCAGACCGATGTGATAGAGGTACGTCGTGTAGCACATACCGCCAATCAGGTAGACTGGGCGCGCCCGCATCAGCGGTCCGCCGAAGCGGCCTCGGAACAGCGCCACATAGAGCAGCACGATAATAAACGGCATGGTCCACACATAGCGCCAGGACTGATTCGTCCAATACACGGCGTTCAATGCCACCCCGCATGCTACCGCCACGAAGTCCCAAAGCTCCGACGGAGTGAACGCGCGGTCTTCCAACCAGCTCAAATAGACTTCAACCAGCAGAAAGCCCGCCATGAAGTAATGCCCGTAACCAACCAGCGTCAACGACAATCGCGATGAAGTCACAGCCGTCACCTGCGAGGCCAGCATCGCCCAGCCATAGATGATGGCCACTAATACGAAGCGCCTGGCAACGGCGTTCCGGATCGAGAACAGCATCGCCAGTAGCGGCGCGAGAATGTAGAACTGCACTTCCACTTCCAAGGACCAGAAGATGCCTTCGATCACGCTCGGGGCGCCATAGAGGATGCTATGCGAATAGAACAGCGTCGCCACGAAGTGCGGCAGCAGGTCGAGCACGTTGCCCGTGAAGCAGCGCGCCACGAAGAACACCGTCGCAGCCAGAATGTAGGGCGGTTCGAGTCTTGTCACACGCCGCAGAAAATACGCGCGGGGCTGCGGCTTTTTGTGCCCGCGCAGGTAATGGCGCGCGAACGGCAGTCCGAGCACAAATCCGCTGATGACAAAAAAGAGCTGCACGCCAAGAAATGAAGGATACAGAGCGCGAATCACCGGATCGGCCGCGCGCAGCGTCGACCATGCCGCAGGGATCAGCACATACCCGAAACGCCCCGTATTCTGCAAATACAGCGCCAACAGATGATGCAGAATCACCATGCCGATGGCGATCGCGCGGAAGCCGTCAATCTCGCGGATGATCTCGCCCGACGTTGTTACGCGCGCAAGCTTGCTCTCGATCCAATCCCAAAGCGCGGTCACTCGGCGCCCATTGCCGCCTTTTGAAATGCCAACCGCACGGGCGAATCGTCGCTGTTCTTAAAGTTGGCGCGTTGCACCATCAGGATCAGCGCCACGCCGCTTTTCGGATCGATCCACGCCTGCGTTCCGAACGCTCCGCCGTGACCGAACGTGCCGGGCTTCGACATCGCCGTCTGGCCCTGCGGTTCACGCACCACGCCCACGCCGAGCCCCCACGCGTGCCCCGGAATAAATCCCGCCTTCAGGTCGCCGGTCTGCGGCGACGTCATCTGCTCGATCGCCTTCGCCGATAAGTAGCGCTTGCCTTCCAGTTCGCCGCCATTCAGCAGCATCCGCGCGAAGCGGGCGTAGTCTGGCGCGGTCGAAAACAGTCCGCCGTTCGCCGCTGGATAGCGGAACCGCTCGGTCAACGAACTCACGGGCTCGGCAACCAATTTCTCACCCGTTTTCCTTGCCGGCGCGACAATACGCTTCACCTGTTTGGCCGCCGGAAAGAACGTCGTGTCCTTCATGCCCAGCGGCTTGAAAAATCGCTTCTCAAGAAACACCTCGAACCGCGCGCCCGAGACAACTTCAACGATCCGCCCCAGCGTGTTGATGCCCGACTGACAATACCGCCACTGCGCGCCCGGCGCGAAGAACGGCTTCTTGGCCGCATACGCCAGAATCAAATCCGCCAATGTTTTCGCGGCTTTCGATTCCTCGGCTGTCGCTTCGCCCATGCCCGATGTGTGCGTCAGCAAGTGTTTCAACGTCATGCCCGGTGTTTTCAATTCTGGAATGTACTTCGCCACTGGATCGTCGACCGACAACTTGCCCTCGTCCTGCAGCATCATGATCGCCGCCGCGGTAATCGGTTTCGTCATCGACGCGATCCAAAAAATCGAGTTCTTTTTCAGGGGACGCTTCAAGTCCGCATCGGCATTGCCGATCACGCCGAGATGCGACACGCCCGACCGCGTCGCGATTACGGTCACCGCGCCCGGCACTTCGCCCGCGTCGATCATCTTCCGCATGTTCGCCGCGATGGCCGCATCGCGATCGCCCGCCAGCGCGGTGATCACCGTCGCCATCAGTAACGGAATTCGCATATTTGGCTCAGTGTACCGGAAGTCGGTAGAATCGGCTATGCTTCGCGACGAGTATGTAGTCAAAGATGTTGCCGAACTGACGGCGCTTTACGACGCGCCGCTGGAACGCTCGGTCCGCAAACAACTCGACCGGCTCGACGAACATTGCCGCGCTATGATCGCCGCGTCGCCATTTTTGGTTATCGGTACCCAAGCCGATGTCGCCGACGCATCGCCGCGCGGCGATGCTGCCGGCTTTGTCCGCGTCGCCGACGATCACACGCTGCTGATCCCGGATCGCCGCGGCAACAACCGCCTCGACACTCTGCACAATATTGTGCGCAACACGCGCGTGGGCTTACTGTTCCTAATGCCTGGCCGCCACGAAACGTTTCGCGTCAATGGCGACGCCGTTATTAGCCGCGACCCGGAGTTGCTCGAATCGTTCGCCGTCAACGGCAATTCGCCGCGCACCGTTCTCGTCGTTACCGTGAAAGAGGCATACATCCACTGCAGCCGCGCCCTCGTCCGGGCCGACCTTTGGAATCCCGCCAAGTTCGGCCCCGCGGTGCCCAGTTTTGGAACCGTAATGGCTGCGCACACGTGTGGGTTCGTCGATGGACCGACGGTCGACGAAGATAACAAGACACGCGTTCCGTCGACGCTTTACTGATTTTTCGAGCGGCGGCGCGTATGGACACACCTCGGGCGTCATGCCCGGAACGGCTACTCCGGCTCGCTATGTTTTAGGCCGATTTTAGCGCCCGAAGGTCATTTTCGGAGGGGCACACTGCCCTTCTGGGGCGTGATTTCGGCGGATTGAACGGGCTTGCGAACGGACGGGGGTGGCGGGACCGGCTTGGCGGCGGGTTCCGGCTCTGTCGATGGGACCTCATCGACAGACATCTCCATGATTTCACTGGACATCTGGGAGGCTTCGACGGAGACGGGCCAGTCCTGAAGCTTCCGCAAAATGTCCATCAACCGAGAGATTTCGCGCGTGTAATGACGGGCTCGGGCTTCGAGACGGGCGACGGTTTTCGAGTTTTGTTCGGCCAGGAGATGCAGCTCGACGGGACTGTGCTCGACGGCGGACTGTTGCTTGGTGATCCACATCTCCCGATCGATGTCGAGGTTGGCCAAACTGCCGAGACGGTTGGAGCGCCAGAGGGCGTCGGCGAGCAAACCGACGACGGAGATTTCGACCAGGTTGCGCGGCCGGAACTGGTCGGTGGCGGCGGCGAGAACGGCGGCGTACTCGGCTTGCGCTTCGTGGGAGAAGGTGGACAGGTGCGCGATCCACAATC
>VFZQ01000079.1 GCA_016871135.1 Acidobacteriota bacterium
CGGCCGCACCGGCTCACCATTGCGCCGATGTATGAACTCCCGTTCGGTCCCGGACGCCGCTTCCTGAATTCGAATCACAAAGCGCTGAGCCGGTTGGCGGGCGGATGGCAGACCGTGGTTACATCCACCTTCACCAGCGGAGCGCCGATGAGTATTCCCGGCAACGTGTATCTGCTCGGCGATCCCTGGCTGGAGAATGCCACCTGGGACCGGCTGTTCAAAACCGGCGTCATCGATGTGAACGGCGCCGTGCGGAACGTGCAACCGGGTGAGAATCCCGTGTTCCAGGTGCGCCCGGCGTTTACTCTGCGGACGACTCCGCTCCGCTATGGCAACCTGCGCAACCGCTGGGGCAATTCCTATGATTTCTCGGTACTGAAGAAGGTGGCGATCACCGAGAGCATGCGGGCGCAGTTCCGGGTAGAGGCCTTCAATCTCTTCAACACGCCGATCTTCTCGGCGAATCCGGACCTGACGCCCACCAGCGTCAACTTCGGACGCATCTTCCGCGATAACGGCCAAAGCAATTCGCCGCGAATCGTGCAACTTGGTTTCCGGTTGGAGTTCTGACGGACTCTGGCCGGATTCCCAACGGCAATGTTGGAGCGCAGTTGATAAAGACCCATCCTGTCGCGGTGGTTTCAATCGATCCGATGTGATCGTTGGGGTCTTCAGCACGCATGATCCGAGACCGCTCGCGCCGACGGACTGCCCTTTGAGAGACTGGACGGCTGCGGGCCCGCACTCGCCTTCTTTGTTTCGATTTTGGGCCAGTCGCGAAACGAAAACCTACGCCCGTGGACCCGTCGTCGAGTACCATCAAGAAGACCACGGCGTGAATTTAAAACTCATCCAGAAAGAGATCATCGCGTGCGAACAGTGCAGCCGGCTGCGGGCGCATTGCGAAGATGTCGCGTTGGTGAAGCGGGCGAAGTATCGGGATGAAGTGTATTGGGGCAAGCCGGTGCCTTCGTTTGGGGATCCAAAGGCGCGGTTGCTGGTGATCGGGCTTGCGCCGGGCGCGCATGGCGCGAATCGAACGGGCCGCATGTTTACCGGCGATCGGTCGGGCGACTTTCTGTATCGAGCGATGTTTGAAGCGGGGTTTGCGAATCAGCCGGAGTCTATTTCGAAAAACGACGGTTTGACGTTGACCGATGCCTACATCGCTTCGCCGGTGCGTTGCGCGCCACCGGATAATCGGCCGACGCCTGGGGAGATCAAACGCTGTAGCGGGTTTTTGGCGCGGGAGATGAAACTGCTGCCGAAGTTGCAGGCCGTTGTGTGCCTGGGGCGCATCGCACACGACACCTATCTTGGCTTGGCGGGACTCGTAAAGGCCCGTCATCCGTTCTCGCACGGGGCCGTGTTCGCGGACGCTTCGCCGAAGATCTTCTTGAGCTTTCATCCGAGCCAGCAGAACACGCTCACCGGCAGGCTGACGCAAGCGATGCTAACCGATGTATTTCTGCAGGCGCGAGCGGCGCTAAGATAACTTCATGCGGAACTTTGTTGCCGGTGCGGCTTGCGTGGGGCTACTCGCGGCCGCTGTTGATCCGCGCGAGGAAGCGTTCATCGGGACCCGCCGCAATTACTGGGCGTTTCAAAAGGTCGAGCGGCCGGCCGTGCCAGCGGTGGGCGGCGTTTGGTCGAAGACCCCGATCGACGCGTTTGTGCTTGAGGCGATGCAGGCGAAGAAACTGACGCCGTCGGGCGTAGCGTCGAAGCGGACGCTTATACGGCGAGTGACGATGGACCTGACGGGACTGCCGCCAACGCAGAGCGAGGTCGACGCGTTTCTGAAAGACACTTCCGCGAAAGCGTATGAGAAGCTTGTCGATCGCCTGATTGCGTCGCCGGCATACGGCGAACGTTGGGCGTTGAAGTGGCTGGATGTCGTGCGCTACGCCGACACCAATGGCTACGAGCTCGACGCCGAGCGGCCGCAGGCGTGGCGGTATCGCGACTACGTGATTCAGTCGTTCAACGCGGGCAAACCGTACGATCGATTCCTGCGCGAGCAGCTCGCGGGAGATGAGTTGTATCCCGGCGATCATCAGGCGCTGATTGCGACCGGCTTCTTGCGCGCGGCGCCGCGGCATGTTGTTGGCGGCAATACCGATGAGGAGATGAACCGGCAAGAGGTTCTTCTCGAAATGACGCTATCTGTTTCGAACACTTTCCTGGGGCTCACGGTCGGCTGCGCGCGTTGCCACAACCACAAGTTCGATCCGATCACGCAGGCCGATCATTACCGTTTGCAAGCGGTGCTGGCGTCGTCGAAGCTGGATGAGCCGTACATCGCCACCAAGGAAGAACGCCTGCGTTACGACGATCTGGCGATGAAGCATGCGGCGCGTGAGAAGCCGATTAAGGACGCGATCGCCGAGATCGAAAAGCCAACGCGTGCGCGATTGCAGGACGCCAAGAAGAAGCTGCTCACGCCCGAGCATCGCGCCGTGTTGGAGATCGGCAAGGACAAGCGCACGCCGGCGCAGGATGTGCTGTTCAAGGAAGCGCAGAAGCAAATCGGGTTGAGTTGGGATGAAGTCGTGAACGCGCTGCCAGCGGACTTGAAGGCGAAGCGCGCGGGTTTGCGGCGGCAGCTGCATGAGCTCGATTACGAAGAACCCGAGAAGCCGGCGATGGCGTTTGCCGTCATCAACGCGGAGAAGGCGCCGGTGACGCACATCCTGAAGATCGGCGATCATCGTCACAAACTCGATCCTGTGGAGCCAGGATTTCTTTCCGTGTTGGGCGGCATCGAAGCGCCGAAGACGCCGCAGGGCCGCCGCGCGGCGCTGGCGAATTGGATGGCCGATCCGGCGCATCCGCTGACAGCGCGTGTGATGGCGAATCGGATTTGGCAGTTCCGGATGGGCTCGGGAATCGTGCCGACGCCGAACGATTTTGGGCAACTTGGCGGGCGGCCGTCGAATCGAAAGTTGCTGGACTGGCTGACGGCGGAGTTTGTTTCTTCGGGATGGAACGTGAAGGCGATGGACAAACTGATTGTCACTTCGGCGGTGTACAGGCAGTCGGCGGCGATCGATGCGGCAAAGGCCGCTATCGACAACGACAATCGCTTCTACTGGCGCATGAACACGAGGCGGTTGGAAGGCGAAGCGATTCGCGATTCCGTCCTGCAGGCGAGCGGACAGTTGAACGCGAAGCAGTTTGGCGCGCCGGTGAAAACGCCGCTGGAGCCTGAGATCTACGACATCATCTTCACCGAAGGCGAGCCCGACAATCTGTGGCCATTGCCCAAGGACAAAACGGAGACATACCGCAAGAGCTTGTACTTGTTGAACAAGCGCACGGTGCGGCTGCCGATGTTGACGAACTTCGATCAGCCCGATGCGATCAACTCGTGCCCGGTGCGGCCTGTGTCGACACATGCGTTGCAGGCGTTGTCCTTGCTGAACTCGCCGTTCATGCATGAGCAAGCGGTGGCGATGGCGGCGCGCGTTTCGGCGGCGTGTAAAGACGTCGATTGCCGTGTGAAAGCGGCCTATTCGGCCGCGTTGCAACGAGGGCCGTCGGCGGTGGAGTTGAAGATGGCGCGGGAGTTCCTGTCGGCGAAGAAGATGCCGCTGGAAGATTTTACGAAGGCACTGGTGAACCGGCATGAGTTCGTCTATATCCCCTAGCCGCAGAAACGTTCTGCGTACGGCGGCCAACGGCTTTGGCGCGCTGGCGGCGGAGTATCTCTTGCAACGTGAATTGGGCGCGGTGCCGTCGGCGAATCCGCTCGCGGCGAAGGTGCCACATTTCGCTCCGAAGGCGAAACGCGTGATCTTTTTGTTCATGGTCGGCGCTCCGTCGCCGATCGACATGTTCGATCCGAAGCCCGCCTTGAAAAAATTCGCCGGGCAAAAGCTGCCCGAGTCCTACGGGAAGATCATAAGCCAGTTCACCGATGGATCGACAACGCTGCTGCCGTCGCCATGGGAGTTCAAACAATATGGCCAGAGCGGGCTGCCGTTTTCGACGCTGTCGCCGCATGTGTCGCAGTGCGCCGATGACATCTGCATGGTGCGCAGCTTTTACACCGAAAGCGTTGTGCATGCGCCGGCGATGTATCAGGTGCATAGCGGACGCATCCTGACGGGGCATCCGTCGATGGGCGCGTGGGTAACGTACGGGCTTGGCTCGACGGCCGACAACCTGCCCGCGTATGTTGTGATGCCGCAGCCGGAGGGCACGCCCGAGGGCGGCACGCCGTGCTGGAGTTCGGGGTTCTTGCCCGCGGTGTATCAAGGGACGCTGTTGCGTTCGGGGCCGTCCCCGATTCTGCATTTGAAGCCGCCCGAAGGCGTGTCGGCGGAGCGGCAGAAGGCCACGCTTGAGTTGCTGCAAAAAATGAACCAGTTGGATTCGGCGCCGGGCGACTCCGAACACGCCGCGCGAATCGCGTCCTATGAGTTGGCGTTCAAGATGCAGTCGGCCGCGCCGGAAGCAGTGGATGTGGCGAAGGAATCGGCGGCGACGAAGGCGTTGTACGGGCTCGATGAAGAACCGACGCGCGAGTTCGGCACGCGGCTGTTGCTGGCGCGGCGGTTGATCGAACGCGGCGTGCGGTTCGTACAGATTTATCACGGCGGCGGGCCGGTATCGATTCAGTGGGACGCGCACAAGGACCTTGTGCTGAACCACGAGAAAATGGCGGGCATGAGCGACAAGCCGGTCGCCGGTTTATTGAAGGACTTGAAAGCGCGCGGACTGCTCGACGACACGCTCGTGATTTGGGGCAGCGAGTTCGGGCGTCTGCCGATGTCGGAAGGCGGCAACGGGCGCGATCATAATCCGCACAGCTTCACGATGTGGTTCGCGGGTGGGGGCGCCAAGGGCGGACGGATCGTCGGCGAAACCGATGAGTTCGGTCTGCACGGTGTGGGCGAGCGCTATCACATGCGCGACTTTCACGCGACCGTGCTTCATCTGCTGGGCCTCGATCAGAACAAGTTGTTCTACCTGCACAACGGCCGCAATGAAAAGCTGACCGACTTTGGCGGGAATGTGATTCCGAAGGTGTTTAGCTAACGCGCAGCGTCTTCAACGCTTTGCTCCAGGCGACGACCTGGTCGAGTAACGTGCCCAGCGACTTGGCGTGATGCGGGTTCGGCTTGAAGACTGTATAGTTTTCGAAGTCCGCCATCAGCGACAGCGCGACTTGTGCGCGCACGTCGGCGACGAGCAGTTCGCCCATGATGAGTCGCAGGTTCTCGACGGCGCGGGTGCCGCCGGCGGAGCCGTAGCCGACAAAGCCCGCGGCCTTGTTGTTCCACTCCTGATAGAGGTAGTCGATGGCGTTCTTCAGCGCGCCTGAAGTCGCATGATTGTATTCGGGCGTGACGAAGATGAAGCCGTCGAGCGAATCGATTTTGGCCGACCAGCGCTTGGTGTGCTCGTGTTCGTACTTGCGGTACATGGGCGGCATGGCTTCGTCGAGGAGAGGGAGGTTGAAGTCCACCAGGTCGACGAGTTCGAAAGTGGCGTCGGTGCGCGCGGTCGCGTGTTCGAGCACCCACTTCGCGACTGAGTCGGCCTTCCGGCCGGGGCGGGTGCTGCCCGCGATAATTCCAATTCGTAGTTCGTTAGGCATCCGATTATTCGATGCGGAGTGACGTCGGTGAGATTCAGGCCTTATGGCAACAACTGGGAGACGGCGATGTCCGCGCCGGGCTTGGCCAGCGGCGCGATCGATTCGGTCTCGGCGAGTTCGATACGCCCGCTGTATTCGTCGTTTTCGGGTTGGCGGAAGACGTGAAGCAGCCGGTTGTTCAGGTCGAGCACCCAGTATTCAACGATCCCGGCGCGGGCGTAGAGGCGGGCTTTGACCTTCAGGTCCAAACGGAGCGAGGAGTCGGCAACTTCGACGACGAGCGCTAGATCGGCAAACGTGGGATTACCGGGCAGGTCTTCAAGTTTTTGCCGAAGTACGTACACATCTGGCTCTGGCTCGTTCTTGGGGTTGTCAACGGGAGCGATGTCGATCGGCGCCTCTGTATAAACGTATTCGGCACCAAAAAGGGTGTCGAGTATTCGCCTGGTCCGAGCGAGTCCCAAGGTGTGCCAACGATTCTTACCCATCTTGTCGATCAACTCTCCTTCGATGAGTTCGAAGTGGCGGCCTTCGAACAATCCTGTCGACTCCAATATTTCGACTTCCGCGCGCGTCCACGTTTTGTGGCGCAATACTTCACCAACCGTGGACTCCGGAAGCTCGCTGAGCAACACTGGCATATGGCCTCCCAGTCATAATAATGACACGACATGACACGCCGCTTCTTTCTTTCCACCGCCGCTTTGGCACAAGCCCCGCGCCGCAAGCCGAACATCGTATTGTTCCTCGCCGATGACCTCGGCTACGGCGACATCGGCTGCTACGGATCGCCCGATGTGCCGACGCCGCACATCGACGCGCTGGCGAAAAACGGCGTGCGATTTTCCGATGCCTATGTTTCCGCGGCTGTTTGCAGTCCGTCACGCGCGGCGCTGCTGGCGGGGGTCTATCAGCACCGGTTCGGGCACGAGTTCAACTCGGGCTCCGTCGAGCGCGAGGCCGAGATCAACTTCGGATTGCCCGCGTCGGCGAAGATTGCGCCCGCTTATTTGAAGCAGGCGGGCTATCGCAGCGCGGTATTCGGAAAGTGGCATCTTGGCGTGCGTAAGGGATATCACCCGCTTGATCGCGGCTTCGATGAATTCGTGGGATTCCTCACGGGTGGCAACGACTACATCACGCAGGCGACACCCGGCGCGCGGATGCAGTCCGTGCGCGGCGAGGGCGAGAACATCCCCGTGAAACGGCAGGCGGAGTTGTGGCGCGATCGCGGCTTGTACGATGACAAGGGCCAGTATCTGACCGATATCATTCGCGACGAAGCCATCGCGTTCATCGGCCGCAATAAGTCGACCCCGTTCTTTGCCTATCTGGCGTTCAACGCGATTCACACACCACTGCATGCCAATCAGAGCTATCTCGATCGTGTGGCGAATCTGAAAGACGGCAAACACAAGATGTTGGCGGCGATGACGGTGGCGCTCGACGACGCCGTCGGCGCGGTGGTGAAGACGGTGAAAGATGCGGGGCTTCTGCGCGACACGATCTTCGTTTTCTTAAGCGACAACGGTTCGCCGATCATGACGGGAGCGGGTAGCAACGCGCCGTTGAATGGCGAGAAGGTCAGCTACTACGAAGGCGGCATTCGCGTGCCGATGATCATTGCCTGGCAAGGCCGTGTGCCGGCGGGAAAGACATACAAAGAGATCACGGTGTCGCGCGATCTACTGCCGACGTTCCTGAAAGCCGCGGGCGTGGCGAGCGAGACGAAGTTCGACGGCGTCGATCTGTTGCCGTTCTTGAATGGGGCGAGTGGACGGCCGCACGACGCGCTGTATTGGCGTGCGGGCCAGGGCCGGGCGATGCGCGCCGGCAAGTGGAAACTCGTCGAACACGGCGCCAAGAGCTACTTGTTCGATCTCGCCAGCGACATCGGCGAGAAGAAGGATGTCGCGGCGGAAAACCCCAAGGTGGTAGCGGAACTACGAGCAAAATGGAAGGTGTGGAGCGATTCGATGACCCCGGCTGCGTGGCCGCCGCGCTATCGTGAAGTGACGGTAAATAGCGAAACCATTAGATGGGAGTTATAGATCATGCGTTTGTTTCTGTTCTCCGCAATTGTCTGCGCCGCTCAGGTTGTGAATCCGGGATTTGAGCAGGGCGACATCGGCGCCGTGCCAACGGGCTGGTTTGTGCCGCGCTCGCTGGCGGAAATGGGGTGCAAGGCCGAGCTCGTAGGAACGGGCTGCAAGGCCGGCGCGAAGTGCGCGGTGTTGACCGGCGTGACGAATCCGCCGCCCAACTCCTTTTCAAATCTCATGCAGACCATCGATGCGGCGCCTTTCGCAGGCCAACTCGTGCGGATGCGGGCGGCGGTGCGTGTGGAGGGATCGGCGACCACAGGGCAGATGTGGCTGCGGCTCGATGGCAAAGATGGCTCAATGGGTTTTTTGGACAACATGAGCGACCGGCCTATTCACGGCATCGTATGGGATTACTACACGATAGAGGCCAACGTCGGCGCGGATACCGGCAAGCTGGCGTTTGGCCTGATGGGCTCCGGCTCGGGCAAGGTCTATTTCGACGACGTTTCAATCACTGCAATCGGCGCCGTCAAGACAGAAGGGCCGCGCGCTCTGACGGCGCAGGGCCTGACGAACGTTATGGCGTTCGCGAGGCTCTACGGCTATGTGCGTTATTTTCATCCGACTCTTGCGGCTGCGAATGATTGGGACTCGTTCGCCATCGAAGGGATACGCGCGATCGAATCCGTACCCGCGCCGCAGTTGGCCCCGATGCTTCGGAAGCTGTTCGCAGGAGTTGCGCCGACGGTGAAGATCGGCGCCCAACCGGCGGCCGCGGTGAAAGAGGAAGGAACGTGGGTTGGGTATAAGCACTATGGTGTGGGAATGCCGGCCGGAGGCAGTTTCCGGAGTGTTTACAAGTCGCCAATCGAGACGGTTGAAAAGTCTCTCGCTCCGTACACAGCCGAAATCGCGCCGGGCTTGCCGGTGATCGTTCCTCTTTCGCTCGGACCGGAGCAGTCCGTGGTGGCGCCAGCGCCGGGTGCCAGAGTAACGGCCGATCCCGACGACCGAGCGACGCGGCTTGCCGCCGTGATTGTCACCTGGAACGTCTTCCAGCACTTCTATCCGTACTTCGACATCGTAAAGACCGACTGGGCCGCGGAGTTGCCGAAAGCGCTCCGCGCGGCCGCGGCCGATTCGACGAGGCGCGAGTTTTCCGGAACTCTCCAGCGCCTGGTGGCGGCGCTCCGCGACGGTCATGGTTTCGTTAGCGGCGCGAGCGATTATGCGGGCAGCTACGCGCGGATCAGCGCGGCTTGGGTGAATGGACAGTTGCTCGTTGCGCAGCCGCGCGGGCAGCGGGTGAAGGCTGGCGATCGAATCGTAGCAATCGACGGCCAGCCGGTCGATGCGGCCGCGGCCGACCTTCACGCCCGGACATCCGCGGCAACCGATGGCTTTCTACGGTCGCGGTCGGCCTTGGGTTTACTTGCGTGCAGCGGCCGGCAAAGAACGCTGCCTTTGGAGATCGAGCCTTACGCGGCGCCTTCGACTCGGGCCGTTGTGAGTGTTGAGTGCGGTCCGTTCGAAAACAAGACACGGGCTTCCTATCCCGAGCCGCGTTTGGAGAAAATCGTGGAGCTTGAGCCCGGGATTTGGTGCGTGGATATGGACCGGCTGACGAGGGAAGACTGGCTGGCAAACCTTGCCAAGTGGGCCACGGCCAAGCGTGTGATTTTTGACATGCGGGGCTATCCGGCCGAGCCGGGAATTTCGATGATCGCGCATTCCACCGCGGAAGAGATTCGGTCCGCGCCGATGCTTGTTCCTCGGCCGTCGCGGCCGGATCGCACGGACTTCCCCTTCCAAACCGGCGGTTGGCCGGTGCAGCCCGCGACGCCCAGGCTGCAGGCGCGACCGATCTTCCTGATTGATGGCCGGGCGATCAGCTACGCCGAAACGGTGATGGCGATGGCGGAAAACTACAAGCTTGGCGAGATCGTCGGCGAGCCGACGGCGGGAACGAACGGCAACATCAATCCGTTCACCGCGCCGGGCGGCTATCGAATCGGCTGGACAGGGATGCGCGTGACGAAGCACGATGGCTCACCGCTACATGGCGTTGGCGTCTTGCCGACGGTGCCTGTCCGCCGGACGCGCCAAGGCGTGGCCGAGGGCAAAGACGAGATTTTGCTCAAGGCGCTGGAACTCGCGAAGAAGCAGTAAGCGCGAACGCCCCATTTTTGGGTACATCAATGAACGGCGAAACGATTCGCTGGGAGCTATGCACAAATTATGAGTTGCCCGGACGTCTCGCGAGGTGCAGGTGCAACAGCTTGCCGGCCTGTGTCAGCCCGGGATCGCGGCGTTCGATGCGCAACACATCACCGGACGACCACACACTTGTCATGACTCTGCTCGCATCGGAGCCATTCGTCAATTCACGCAGAAATAGCGCCTTTACCGCCTCGGCATCGAGCGGCCCGACGGAAGGATGGACTCGCAGCGTCAGGCTGGGCAGCCCGCCTTCGGTTTCGTCCTCCACGAGTTGATAGTCGGTCGGCGCGCCGCCAAAAGCCTCCGGCAGGACGACTTCCAGTATCCGGATGACATCGGCGCCGAGAAACGTGACACCGCCTCCCGTCAGTTTTTCGTAGCTCCGTATCTCGCGCAGATGGGCCGGCCACCGCGAGGATAGTGCGCATCCGCACGAATGCGAATCGGATTCCGCCATGTCGCCCATGTTCACGTTGATCATCGTGAAGGGAGCGTAGGGGTGAAGCATAGTCAGCGAGAGCCGCCCCGCGTGGGCGATCAGCGCGGTCATATGGCTTACGTGATGCATGTCATCCGAACAGCGTGGATTGAGGCACCCATAGGCGATCGCACCGGTTTCGACCGAACCGTAGCGCGGCAGCGGCACGCATCCGGCGCTGCGAATAGTCCGCAAGCGCGCTTCGGTCACTGGCTCGCCGCTGATCAGCAGGCGCGCGCCCGCGATGTCGCGTCCTTTTCGGTTCGCGTAGGCGCACAAAGCAACCGCCGAACTGGGGAAGGTGAACAGCATTGGAGTCCGGCGCTGGCGCAATACGGACTGGCACCAATCGATTACCGCGTCAGGTGCGGCGACAGGCGCGAATTGGGGTTTCGGCAATGGCGCCCCACCGAGGCGGGCCGCGAAGCGTATCGCGGCCGTGTTCCAACCAAACACGGCGGGCAGCGTTGGGTCGGCGGGATCGACTTGTGAAAACCAGCCCGTCGGAGGTTCGCCGATTCCCGCCAGTTTCAGAATGCGAAACCGGGCGCCGGCGCCAAGTGTCTCCCAGTCTCCCTTCACCCAGTTCTCGCCGCCTCGCGCGGCAAGCATGACGGCCATCGACGCGGCGCAGTCCCGTTGGAATCGCAGGTCGATCAAGACCGGCGTGCCTTCGCTCCGGCTTCCGCCGCTGCGGGCGCGGACATGATGGGCGGCACGCGGGTTGCGCAGTTTGACGCCGGCGGCCTTGAACTCGCTTACGCTTAGGCGTATTCCTGCTTCGTGGAGCCGGTGCAGCGCCGATTCCAGTCCGTCCTGCCGGAGCAATTTCTCGGCATCGCCCCACTCGCACCCAGCGGCTCGAAACAACGCGAAGTACGGATTGTCCGGTTTGTCGAATACCGAGTGCCGCAGGATGCCGGCAAAGCGAGCTTCGCGATCGCGCGATAACTCGGCCACGCGCTCCAACGCGCCACGAAAGTCGAGCGGCCGACGAAAGTACCGCGTCGCCAACGCCACAAATGATGTTCCGCTGAGGAGTTCTGAGATGGTCAACATGCGTGAATCAGGGCGAGCGCTTCGTCCTTCGTTGTAATTTGCCGATCGAGTTGCGCGTCTTCGACGAGGCGCAGCAGGCGGCCGACTTCCGGGCCTTCGGGCACTCCGGCGGCCATGACGTCTTCGCCGTTGATGAGCGGCGCGGGCCACAACTCCTGCTGCATCGCTTCGCGGCAGAAGTCGACTTCGGCGCCGCCGCGCAGTCGATGGAGTTCCAGAAGATCGGCGAAGAACGGCTGGCGCACGAAGCGAATCAACTCGCGGCGGGGCATGGCGCGCACACCGTCGAAACGCGGGAGTTCGCGGATGATCGACGTGACTGTATCGACGACAGCGGTCGGATACCGCAACCGGCGCAGTTCCGCTTCCGGATCTGTCTCCGCGCGCAACCACACCGCAAGCGCGAGTTCGAGCGAGGGCTGCTTCATCGCTCCGAGCATGTTCGAGACTTCTTCGCTGACCGGATTGAGCCCGATCGCCGAGAGCCAATAGAGACCGGATTTGGCGTGGCCTTCGGTGAGGATTTTCGTGTATTCGTCGCGGATGCGCTCGATCGAAATCTCGTCGAGTTCTTCGGCGAATTCGCTCATCGCGTCGAACAGAGCGCCGTCGATGTTCAT
>VFZQ01000080.1 GCA_016871135.1 Acidobacteriota bacterium
GAGTTGTTCTCGCAGAATGCGATTCTCCTCGCGCAAATAGTCAATGACGAGCAGTTGATGCTGGTTCATCCAGCCGGCGACGGCGATCAGTAAAAACCGGAATGGGTCCAGGGCTCTCTGCATCCTTTGAGTCCATTATCGCGAGCCTGCAAAGCTCCGCAGCCCCTGAAGATTCAAGCAGACCGGATTTTCGGACCATACGGGGTGTCGCGATCGCCTTCCGGAACACCTCGACCGGCGTCGAAGCAACCGCTGTCACCAATGCGGAAGGCTACTACACAGCGGCGTACTTGAAGCCTGGCCCGTATGAAATGACGGCCGAGGCCGCGCTTGCACTACTGGCGATAGTGCACCGCTTTCGACGGAACGATTCCGTGTGACGTGGATTGTGACGTAACCGCCCGTTTCGCGTCACAGCTACTCATTGCTCACGTTTGCTATGGCTTCGCGCTTGTGGCCGTAACTGCATGATAAATCGATACGCTATAGTAATGGTGGGTAGTCTGTAGAACCCTGACGGGCCAACTTGGGCGACAGAACCCACGCAATGCGGGATCGCGACGGCGGGCGGCGCGGCATGAGGGGGGAGGGGTGGGTGAAATCTCTGGCAACCTCATTCGTTGCACCGTCTGATAGACCTATTCATGCCCGAGGCATGAAGACCAAATTTTTGAGGAAAGGAAGAACAAAATGGCCAAACGCAAGCGTATAGGCTCTCAACGTTCTATTCGCAGCCGTACAGTGGCGGAACCGAAGATGCCACCGGAACTCTCACCGGAAGCCGAACAGGAATGGCGGCGAGTGACGGGCCTTCTCCGGGAACGGACAGCCCTAGACGCTTTGGACGAAACAGCGCTGATTGACTACTTAACCTGCTGGATCCGTCTTCGGGAATGTGAAGCCGACGTAGCCGCGCGCGGTGTCCTGGTGGAGGGTGGAGGGGGACGCGGCAAAGTGAAGAACCCTGCTTGTCAGTTGGCACGCCAGTACCGGGATCACCTTATAGCGTGGTGCAAGGAATTTGGCTTTACACCAAGCAGCCGGAGCCGAATCGAATTGCCGCCACCCGAAGAACCAAATAACCCATGGGCGCATTTCGCGCGGTAACGGCGGTTAACGCCGATTTCGCAAAGGCTGCACGAGTCTCCTCCGGTGCGCCGTTGGCGAGCCACTCGAGCATTTTCTCGTGGATCTTCCGGCGGCGATCGGAGGGCGACAAGATTTCGATCACAAACTCCGGGCAGGCGGGCCTCTTACCGAACCGTGCGCGTGTCATCCAAGCAGCGTCGGGTGACCGCCGCGCGCCGCTCGGCAACACGAACCCGGTACTGGAGTCGGTCGCGACGCCCTTCGACTTCATTCGCGACCACGCCGACAACTGCTCGGCGACGATCATGTTTCGCGCGCCGGTACCCATATCCGTCGGTGCCATGATTAAGAGCTCCCCCTCACTGGTGTATTCGATTCGATAATCCGAATACTCTTCGCAGATCTCTTGCCATCGGGCTTCGGTGAGATCCGGAATGGTCAGTGTGGCGGGCATGACAGCTTCTTCAACGACCATCATGATTCGAGTATACGCCTCGCGCGGGTTTCACTCTAAAATCAGTCATGGGCATCGCCGCCGATTTTGTTCTGATTGTTGTTGCCGGCCTTATCGGTGGGATGCTGGCGCGTTTCCTGCGCATGCCCTTGCTGGTTGGTTATGTAGCCGCCGGGGTTTTCGTCGGGCCGCACACGGCCGGTCCGACGGTTGTCCAAATCAAAGACGTTGAAACATTGGCCGAGATCGGCGTTGCCTTGTTGCTGTTCTCGATCGGCCTGGAAATCTCCTTCCGTGACCTGCGCGCCGTGCGGCGCGTTGCGTTGATCGGCGGGCCGATCCAAATTCTGGGAACGATGGCGGTGGCGGCGGGCGCATCGGTATTTGCACTGGGGTCGGGCTGGATCGAAGCGCTTTGGATTGGTGCGATGATCTCCGTCTCAAGCACTATGGTCGTGTTGAAGATACTCGCCGCCGGCGGAGTGTCGTCGACTCTTGCCAGCCGCGTGATGATCGGACTGCTGCTTGTGCAGGATCTGGCTGTCATTCCGATGCTGATCATTCTTCCGCAGCTAGGCAGAGCGGAAGACCTGGCTTGGCGCGTGCTGAGCGCGCTGGCGCTAGCCGCCGTTTTGCTGGCCGGGGTGTACTTCGCCGGCACGCGGTTGCTGCCGCCGCTGTTCCGCCGCATTCTCGCCTGGGGCACGCACGAGCTGTTTCTGGTCGCAGTGGTCGCGGTAGGAATTGGAATCGGAGCGGCGATGCACGCGGCCGGTTTTGCATTCGCGCTCGGCGCGTTCGTGGCCGGACTGATCCTTAGCGAGTCGGATTTCAGCCATCAGGCGCTCAGCGACGTGGTACCGCTGCGGGACATCTTCGGGCTGCTCTTCTTCGTCACCGTCGGCATGCTGTTCGACCCCTCTTATGCGATTCGCAACGTACCTCTCATCCTGGCGATGACTGCCGTAATCATCGCCGGTAAGTCGCTCGTGGCCGGGGTGATCGCACGCGGCTTCGGCTACAGGTTTCACGCCCCGTGGATCATCGGGCTGGGGCTGTCGCAGATTGGCGAGTTCTCGTTTGTGCTGGCGCGCACGGGTCTGAGCGGTAACTTTATCTCGAAGCCGGTTTACGATCTGATTTTGACGGCCACCGTGGTGACGATGGCGCTGTCACCGCTGGTGTCGCCGGCGGCGCTGCCGCTTGGCCGGTGGTGGCGCGCTCGCCGGGGCGACGATGAAACGCAAGTACCGGCGCCGGAAGCGCCGGCGCCGCAGATGGCGAACCACGTCGTCGTGGCGGGCTATGGGCGGACGGGCCGCGCCGTTGCGAAGGCGTTGCGCGAGGCCGGGATCGAGTGCATAGTCATCGAGTCGAGCTACGCGCTGATTGGCGATGTGCGCGAGGACGGATTCGCCGGGCTCTGGGGCGACATCGCCCGCGAGGAAATTTTGCGGGCCGCGCACGCGCAGGAGGCGCAAATGCTGCTGTTGACCATGCCCGATCAGAGCACCGTCGAACTTGCGGTTGAATGCAGCCGGCGGCTGAATCCGGAACTCGTTCTGGTCGCCCGTTGCACGAGGGCCAATCACCTGCGGCGGCTGCAGGAACTCGGCGTGACGGCCGTGCAACCGGAGTTCGAAGGAGGGTTGGAGATGGTCCGGCTAGGGCTCGTCCGTTGTGGACGCGCCGGCGAGGAGGTAGGTCCGATCATCGACAACCTGCGGCGGGATTTGTATGGCGGCAAGGTGCTCTGACGCACCGCACGCGGGGCGTCCGGTCGCCATTCCTACGACAACAAGTAATCCAGATCCTCGGCGCGCAGGTTGCCGATGACGGAGTTGTCCTGGCCAAGGATCGCTTCGGCCAGATCGCGCTTGGACTGCTGCAGTTCGAGAATCCGCTCTTCAATCGTGTCGCGCGCGACGATACGGTAGGCGAACACGGGGCGCGTCTGGCCGATGCGGTGTGTGCGGTCGATGGCCTGCGCTTCGACAGCCGGGTTCCACCACGGGTCGAGCAGGAAGACGTAATCGGCCGCGGTCAGATTCAAGCCTGTGCCGCCGGCCTTCAAGCTCAGCAGGAACAGCGGGCAGTCGGGATCGGACTGGAAGTGCTCGACCGGGGTTCTGCGGTCGGATGTTTGTCCATCGAGATACTCGTACTTCATCCCGGCCGCATCAAGCTTGGGCTTCAACAACGCCAGCAGACTCGTAAACTGCGAGAACACCAGCGCCTTGTGGCCCTCCTGCACGATTTCATCGAGGTGTTCGATCAGCGTGTCGAACTTTGCCGAGACGTCTTCGGACTTCTCGTCGACCAGCTTCGGATGGCACGCGACCTGACGCAACCGCAACAACGCTTCGAGTACGTGAATCTTCGACTTGTTGAAGCCCGACTCCTTGATCTTCTTGTCGAGATCCTTGCGCACCTTCGAGAGAATCGCCGTGTAGAGCTTCCGCTGCGACGGCTCGAGTTCGCAGTACAAGACCTGCTCGGTGCGGTCGGGCAAGTCGCTCGCCACTTGTTGCTTGGTGCGCCGCAGAATCAGCGGGCGTAGCGCCTTCCGCAGCCAGTCGCGCGATTCGGGATCCATCAAGCCGCCGGTTTTCGACAACATCGTCGCGCCGAGCAAACCTGGATTCAGGAACGCGAACAAGCTCCACAACTCGCCCAGATGATTCTCGACCGGCGTGCCGGTCATGACGACGTTGTGTTTGCCGCTCAGCAGCCGCGTGGCTTTGGCGGAATCCGACGCCGCGTTCTTGATCGCCTGCGCTTCGTCGAGCACAACCGTTGTGAACGGAACGTCCTTCAGCTCGACGATGTCGCGGCGCAGCGTGCCGTAGGTTGTGAGGATGACGTCGTGTTTTGGAATGTCGTCTTTGCTGCGCGTCGTGCCGGTGAAGTCAAGCAGCTTGAGCTTCGGCGTGAAGCGCTTGGCCTCGGCGGTCCAGTTGAACATGAGCGATTTCGGCACAACGACGAGATCGGGCGGCAGCTCCTCGCCGGCCTTTCGAAGCAGGCGATGCAGTTCGAGCAGCGCGAGCATTTGAATCGTCTTGCCCACGCCCATGTCGTCGGCCAAACAACCGCCGAGACCGGACTCTTCGAGAAACAGCAGCCACGCGAGGCCTTCCAACTGATAGGGCCGCATCTCGCCCTTGAAGCCTTTGGGTTGCGGCGCCGGCGCGAGTCCATGCGCGCCGCGCAGGCGCGTGCGCGCCTTCTCGAAGGCGGCGTCGGTCGACACGTTTTCCTTCTCTTCGAGCAGCGCGTCGAGGATCGCCGCCTGCGGCAACTTGAACCGATAGGCGCCGTCGACCTCCTTGCCGACGGCCTCGATGGGCGCGTAGCGCCGAATCCACTCCTCGGGCAACAGGCCGATGCTACCGTCGCCGAGTTTGATGTAGCGCGACTTTTCACGCAGCGCGGCGAGCAGCGCGGGCAGGTCGATCTCCTGCTCGTCGAAGCCGGCGGTGGCGCGCAGCTCGAACCAGTCGATGCCGCTTGAAACGTTGACCTTCGACCAAGTCATGTTGCGGATCGGCTTGCCTTCGGCGAGAACTTCCCAACCTTTTTCAACGAGCGCATGCACGGCGGGCACGAAGCGGTGGAACGGAATCTGCCACACGCGGCGGTCTTCTTCAGCGTGGCGGGCGGGCGTGAAGTTCAACTGCCGCAGTGCGAGCCGAGCCGCGTCGTGCGTGGGCCGATCGAAGACGATCATTTCGGAAGCGTCTTCGGCGAGCGCGAAGTCGCCGTCGTAGTCGGCGGTTTCGACGACACGGGGCGCGTCGTCGTAGAGAAACGTCAGCGTGCCTTCGGCCGAGTTGACGTGTGCGTCCATCTTCAGGCGCAGACGGATTTTCGGCGTGCCACGGACCTCGTTGGGCTTGAGCTTTTTCGGCAGATCCCACAGCGGCGGGCGGCGCATGCCGCTCATCAACGCGAAGACGTGCGGCCATTCGGCGCGCGGAACATTCATCTTCTCGCCGTTGACGGCGTAGCGCAGCCAGGCCGCGGTGGCGGGCGATTCGAGCTCGCCAATCTTGTGCCCATCGAAGAGCACCAGCCGGCCATCGATGAAATACGTTTTCTTGAGATCGACCACGTCCTCGCCGTTGGTGACGGTGAAGCCGACCTCGATCCAATCTTCATCGGCGAGTTCCGCCTTGGCTTGCACTTTCCACTTCGCCTCAGACCACTCGACTTCTCGCCAGGACTCCTTCTGATACTGCGGACCGACAACGAGGCGGTGCGTCGGCGCGAGAGTTTTCAGAATCTCCGGCAGCCGCTCTCCCGCGAGATGGTACGTGTTCCGGATATTGTCGTTCATGTAGAACGAACTCCACGAGGCGTGCTCAGGCAGCACCAGGAGCATTTCGGAAAGCACCGCGCGATCGGTTTCGTCAGCGAGGCGGCCGACATCGGAACGAATGAGGCGGAGCTGCTTCGGCGTTGAGAGTTGACCGTTCCGCTTGCGGTCCTGGTAGTAGAGGTCGAGCTCGATGGAGGCGTGGATCGACGTCGGCGGGATGGCGAGACGGTAGATGATGTGCTCGGCGAAGGCCGAGTTTTCGCGATACGCGGCGTGGCCTTCTTCGTCGAGGCGCGCCGAGTGCAGCAGATCGTGCCAGTTGGCGCGGCGCGTCGGAACGAACTTCGTCGCTTCCGCTTTCCCTTGCGGCGCCTGATTGATCGCGGTCAACAGCGCCCAGGTGTGTTTGCAGAAGCCGTTCTCGCGGAAGAAGGGACATTCACAATCGAGGAACTGCTCGCCGGCGACGACTTCGTAAGTCGCGGTGCCGTGCGCGAACGCGCGATAGAGGCCGTTTTCCTGCCGCGGTGTTTCGAGCAGATTCTGCCGCAAAATGTCAAGTCCCTTTTGCCGCGCCCACGGTGGAAAAAGGCCCTGATACTTGCGCAGAAGGTATTGCGGATCGGCTGGCATTGGGACTACAGGAAGCGCGAAAGCCTCTCCATCGCCTGCTCGAGAATCGGCCGTTCGACGGCGTAGCAGAGCCGCACACGTCCTTCGCCGCCCGCGCCGAAAGCAACGCCGGGCGCAAGGCCGACGCTTGTTTCGAGCAACAGCCGTTTGCAGAAATCGAAGGAATCGGTGAGGCCTTCGATCTTCGGGAACAGATAGAATGCGCCTTCGGGATCGGGCACGCTGACGCCCTTCATCTGGCGCAGCGCGTCGAGGCAGAAGTCGCGGTTGCCCTTGAGCATCGCGACGAGTGAAGCCACCGATTCATCGCCCCATTCGAGCGCGGTCTCGCCGGTGCGTTGCACAAACGAGGGCGCGCAACTGATGACAAACTCGTTCAACTGCGTGGCGCGCGCGGCCAGATCCTTGCGGGCGATTAACCAGCCGAGACGCCAGCCGGTCATGCACCAGGCCTTCGAGAAACTTTGGGCGACGATGACGGCGTCGTCGCGCGTGGCCTGTTGCAGAATCGACGGCACAGCGGTCTCGCCGCTGTAGACCAGACGCTCGTAGACCTCATCGGCCAGCAGCCAGAGATTGTGTTTACGGGCGAAGTCGAGCAGCGCCTGTTTCTCTTCGCGCGTAGCGACCCAGCCGAGCGGGTTCGACGGTGAGGTGTAGACCAGCAGCTTTGTTTTCGGCGTGATCGCGGCTTCGAGCTGCGCGATGTCGACGGTGTAGCGGTTGTTCTGGAGCGGTTGCGCGAGCTCGATCGGATTACAGCCGTACATCTTCAAAATGGCGCAGGCGTTGGGCCAGGCAGGGGTGAGCACCAACGCGTCGTCGCCGGGGTTGATGGTGCACCGAATGGCGACGTGCAGCGCTTGTACGCCGGAGTTGGTGACGACGATCTCGCTGGCCGGATCAAGCGCGACGCCTTGCAGCCGCTGGTAGTAGTTCGCCAGCGCGGTGCGTGTCGAAAGCAGCCCGGCGTTGGAGGTGTAGTACGTGAATCCGTCGCGCAGCGCTTTGTCGGCGGCGCGCTTGATGAAGTCCGGCGTCGGCAGATTGGACTCGCCGAAGTAGAGCTTCAGCACGTTGTCCATGGTCATGGCGATCTCGGCGAGTTCGCGAATGCGCGAGTGTGGAACGGCTCTGGCGGAATCGGAGACTGCGATGGACATGAGTGGGTGCTAGCCGAGGTCCGGCTTTTCGGTGTGGAGCGTGTCGATCTGCACAAGCTCGGTTGGATAGACGCCGGTGTAGCAGGCGTTGCAGAAATCGCGGTTGTGGTCGTTGACGGCGTCTGCGAGACCGCCGAGCGATAGGTAGCCCAGCGAGTCGGCTTCGACAAAACGGCGGATCTCGTCGATGGTCGAGTTGGCGGCGATGAGCTGCTGCTTGTCGGGGGTGTCGACGCCGTAGAAACACGGCGAAACCGTGGGCGGGCAGGAGATGCGCATGTGCACCTCTTTGGCGCCGGCCTGACGGACCATGCGGACGATTTTGCGCGACGTCGTGCCGCGGACGATGGAATCGTCGACCAAAATAACGCGTTTGCCTTCGAGCAGATGGCGCACGGGGTTGAGTTTGAGTTTGACGCCGAAGTCGCGAATGGCTTGTGACGGCTCGATGAACGTGCGGCCGACGTAATGGTTGCGGATGAGCGCCTGGCGGAACGGAATTCCGCTTTCGGCCGCGTAGCCGAGCGCGGCGGCGACGCCGGAGTCGGGCACGGGCACGACGACATCGGCATCGACAGGATTTTCGATGGCGAGCAGACGGCCCATCGCTTCGCGGCTTTGCTGCACCGGGCGTCCGAACACCAATGAATCCGGGCGGGCGAAGTAGACGTGTTCGAAGACGCAATGGGCCAGCGCGCGCTTGGGCGCATACCGTTCGCGCGTGACGCCGCGCGGGCCGACGATGACCATTTCGCCGGGTTCGACATCGCTGCGATAGACCGCGCCGATGAGATCGAACGCGCAGGTCTCGCTGGCGAAGACGTAGCCGATGCGGTGTTCGCTCAACTCCATCTGGCCCATGGCGAGCGGGCGGAAGCCGTGGGGGTCGCGCGCGACGATCAACTGATCGGCCGCGACGAGCACCAATGAAAAAGCCCCTTCCAATTGGAGCAGAGCTTCGCGCAGCGCGCCGGCTAGGGTGCGTTCGCGCGAGCGGGCCATCAGGTGGAGGATGACTTCGGTATCCGATGTCGCCTGGAAGATCGACCCGTCGGCTTCGAGATCGCGGCGCAGTTCGGCGGCGTTGGTGATGTTGCCGTTGTGCGCGACGGCGATCGGCCCTTTGTGACACGTTACGCTGAACGGCTGCGCGTTGAGCATTTTCGAGTCGCCCGTCGTCGAGTAGCGCGTGTGACCGATGGCCATGTGGCCGGGCAACTGCGCCAGCACTTCGGGTTTGAAGATATCGGCGACGTGACCCATCGCCTTGCGGCAAATGATTTCGCGGCCGGTGCCGCTGGCGATGCCAGCGGACTCCTGCCCACGATGTTGCAGAGCATAGAGGCCGAGGTAGGTTACGTTCGCGGCTTCGGGGTGTCCGTAGATCGCGAAGACGCCGCACTCTTCACGGAGTTTGTCGAAGACGTCATCGTGCCCGTCATGCATGTAGTCGTTTCTCCAGGGACGTGGACCAGGGTTCATGCAGCTCTTCTATTGTCGCATCGATGAGCTTATCGACCACGACGCGTCCTTGGATAGTCACACCGATTTCGACAACGTCGACGTTGTGCTTTTTTGCGACTTCGACGACGGCGGCGGCGTTGGCGGTGGATACAAGAATGCGCGAGGGCGCTTCGTGGAATAGTTGAATTTCAGGCGTTTCAGAGGCAGGCAGCGCGATGCGTGCGCCGATGCCGCCGAAGCTCGATTCGGCGAGGGCGACGGCGAGACCGCCATCGGAGAGATCGTGCGAGGACTCGACCAGACCGGGGCGGACGATTTCGCGGATGGCCTGATGCACGCGCTTTTCGTAGTCCATGTCGAGCGCGGGCGGTAGTCCCCAGGTGGAGCCGACGATGGTGTCGGCGTACTGCGTGCCGCCGAAGTGGGCCTTCGATGCTTCGCGGTAACCGCCGACGAGCAGGACCGATTTGCCTTCGCTCTGGAAGCGCATGGGCACGGGCGCGGCGTTTTTCATCAGGCCGACGATGCCCATGACGGGCGTGGGGTAGATGCCTTCGCCGAGGGTCTCGTTATAGAGGCTGACGTTTCCGCCGGTGATCGGAGTATCGAAGTGTGTGCAGGCGTCGGCCATGCCTTCGATGGCTTCGACCAGCTGAGCCATGATTTCGGGCCGCTGCGGGTTGCCGAAGTTGAGATTGTTGGTCGCGGCAACGGGTTCGGCGCCGACGGTGGAGAGGTTGCGGCAGGCTTCGGCGACGCCGAGCTTGGCGCCTTCGCGGGGGTCGAGCGAACAGTAGCGGCCGTTGCCGTCGAGCGCCATGGCTACGGCGGTTTCGGTGCCTTTGATGCGGACGATGGCGGCGTCGGAACCCGGGCCGAGCGTGGTGTTGGTGCGAACGGTGTAGTCGTACTGCTCGTAGATCCAGCGCTTGGAGCAGATATTGTCGCTGGCGAGAAGCTTCTTCAGCTCGTCCTTCGCGTCTCCCGCCGTGTAAGCCGGAGCTTCCATCGGGGCTTTGCGCGCGGGTTTGGTGAAGGGCCGGTTGTAGATCGGGGCTTCGTCGGCGAGTTCGCGGTTTGGAATTTCGGCGACGATCTCGCCGTGATTGCGGACGCGGAGCACACCGTCATCGGTGACGATGCCGATCTCGGCGGCGTCGAGTCCCCACTCTTCGAACACGTCGAAGATCTCTTTCTCGCGGCCCTTGTCGGCGACGAGCAGCATGCGCTCCTGCGATTCCGACAGCATGATCTCGTAGGGGCTCATGCCGGTTTCGCGCTGCGGGACTTTGCCGAGATCGATTTCGATGCCGGTTCCGGCGCGGCTGCCCATCTCGCAGGTGGAGCAAGTCAGGCCGGCGGCGCCCATGTCCTGAATGCCGACGACGGCGCCGGTATGCATCGCTTCCAGGCAGGCTTCGAGCAGCAGCTTTTCGAGGAACGGATCGCCCATCTGCACGTTGGGGCGCTTTTGTTTGGACTCCTCGGTGAACTCGTCGGAGGCCATGGTCGCGCCGTGAATGCCATCGCGGCCGGTCTTCGCACCGACATAGATGACGGGGTTGCCGACGCCATGCGCCTGGCCTTTAAAGATCTTGTCTTTGTCGATGACACCGAGCGCGAAGACGTTCACCAGCGGATTGCCGGAGTAGGACTTGTCGAACACGCACTCGCCGCCGACGGTGGGCACGCCGAAGCAGTTGCCGTAGTGGGCGATACCGCTGACGACGCCTTCGAGAATACGGCGGCTGCGGGGCTCGTCGAGCGGACCGAAACGCAGCGAATCCATGACGGCGATGGGCCGCGCGCCCATGGTGAAGATGTCGCGGAGGATGCCGCCGACGCCGGTGGCCGCGCCTTGAAAGGGTTCGATGAAGCTCGGGTGGTTGTGGCTTTCGATCTTGAAGGCGATGCCGATGCCGTCGCCGATGTCGATGATGCCGGCGTTTTCGCCGGGGCCCAGCAGCACGTACTTGGAGCGGGTGGGCAGCTTCTTCAGATGGACGCGCGAACTCTTGTAGGAGCAGTGTTCGCTCCACATGACGCTGAAGATGCCGAGCTCGGTGAGGTTGGGCTCGCGGCCGAGGATAGAGAGAATCTTGCCGTACTCATCCGCGGTGACGTTGTGCGCGGTGAGTATCTCCGGGGTGATCGTTGACATGGATTATTTGTGAGCCGCTAACCGCGGGGCGACTCGCGGTCCATTGTTTGGAGAATCGGACCCGGATCGCCCGCGGGGCGGCGGTGGGGGTTTCTGGAGAGCGAAGGCGGCGACCATCGAGCGGAAGAGGCCAAGGCCGTCGGTGGAGCCCATGAGGGGATCGGTGGCGCGTTCGGGGTGCGGCATCATGCCGAGGACGTTGCGCTCGCGGTTGCAGATGCCGGCGATGGAGTTCATTGAGCCGTTGGGGTTATCGACATAGCGGAAGACGATGCGGTCTTCGCGTTCGAGTTCGTCGAGGGTTGCCTGATCGGCGGTGTACTGGCCTTCGCCGTGGGCGATCGGAAACGTCACGATCTGGCCCTTTTCATAGGCGTTCGTAAAGGGCGTGTTGGCCGTCGCGACGGACAGTTCGACGGGTTTACAGATGAACTTGAGACCGCTGTTGCGGACGAGCGCGCCGGGCAGCAGGTGGCTTTCGGTGAGGATCTGGAAGCCGTTGCAGATGCCAATGACGAGGCC
>VFZQ01000081.1 GCA_016871135.1 Acidobacteriota bacterium
TTGTGCGCGGCCGATGTGCGGGTGTTTGTAGAGGTGCGCGAGTTGGGGACGATGGCGCCGGTGCCTTGGCCGCAGGTGAACGTTGGCAGCCGGTCGGTGCGGGGAGATTATGCGGGGCGCGCGACGGTCGATATTCGGACTTGGGACGCCACGGTTCCGGTTTCGGCTTCGGCGGCGGAGTTCATGGCGGTCGACGGCGTGCAGGAGTTGCGGTGCCGAACGATTCGCCGTCGATGGCGGTGCGGATTTATTTGGCGCGGAAGAAAACGGTGACGGGCACGCTGCTCGATCCGGCTTCGGAGATGCCGCTGCAGGGCTATCAGGTGCGGCTGTTGCGCGAGACGAGGTATCAGGGAGAGCGGATGTTTGTGCCGATGGAAGCGGCGGCCGTGACCGGGCAGGATGGGCGTTTTGCCCTGAACGGCTTCCTGCCGGCGTCGTTTGCGTTGCGGATTAGCAGCGCCGAGATTCTTGTGCGCGAAGGCTCGGCCGATGAGACGCTGCCGGAGCGAACGGGGCGCGCGGTGGCGTATTGGCCGGGGATTCGCAATGAGGAGCCCGATCGCGCGATTGCGATTTCGCATGCCTTCGAGCAGGTGGTTGGCAAGGTGTATGCGGCCGAGGTTCCGCTGTACGCGGTGGCGGCGGCGATCGAGGGGCGATCGTGCTCCGACTCCTACGATGTCTCGGTGTACCGCCGCAAGGAGATGGTACGAGAGCGGCTGGCGCGATCGCAGATTGCGTGCGGGAGAGGGTTTGTCGTCGAGAACTTGCCTGAAGGCGAGTATGTGTTTGAGGCGGTCAGGCAAGGGTTCGAGATCGCGTCGCGGTCCTTGCATGTCGCGCGCAACGAGCACATCAAGCTGCTGGCACGGCCGGGTTTTTGGGCCGATGTTGGTTTTGCGGTGGATAAAACGAGCGGACGGGTGTTTGCGAAGTTGGCGTATTCGGATGCGGCGCGGGTTGATTTGCGGCAGTCTCCGCGGATTTGGATGTGGCCTGACGAGCCGTATGAGTTCGAAGTGCTTGAATTGGCGCCGGGTTATTTTTTTGAATCGATTCTGCTGCCCGAGGCGCGTGTGGCGGCGGGAGATGTCGTGCGGCTTTCGGGTGTGACGAAGCCGTCGGTGCAGTTGGTGATCGCCAAGCCGGCGGCGTTGATGGCGGGGAAGGTGGCCAACGCGCGCGGCGAGCCGGTGTCGGGGCTGATTGAGGCGGTTCGCGAGGGCGCGACTCGGGATCGGAAGCGGGCGATGGCGGGCCGCGATGGGAAGTTTTCGCTGCGCGGATTGGCGCCGGGGCGGTATCGTGTGTTTGCGGCGGACGCGGAGGAGTTGGCTGTTTTTGTTGAGGCGAAGGCGGGTGAGCCGGCCTGGGTGGAGGTGAGGCGTTAGCGGGCGAACGTATTCGCCGCCAGGAACGCGAGTTCGTCCGCGATGTTTTCGACTTGCTTGGCGACGGGGAGGCCGCCGGAGTGGCCGCCTTCGGTGTCGTAGTGCAGGAGTATCGGCTTGTCGCCGCCGTTTGCCGCTTGCAGTAGCGCGGCCATTTTGCGGGCGTGGAGCGGGTCGACCCGGGTGTCGTTGTCGCCGCTCAAGATCATCGTCGCGGGGTACTTCGTGCCGGGCTTGACGTTGTGATAGGGCGAGTACTTTAAGATGTACTCGAACTGCTTGGGGTCTTCCGACGACCCGTATTCCGGCACCCAGTAACGCGCCACCTTGAACATGTGATAACGCACCATGTCGAGCAGCGGGATACCGCAACTGACCGCGCCGAAGAGCTCGGGGCGCTGGGTCATCGCGGCGCCGACGAGCAGGCCGCCGTTCGATCCGCCTCGGATGGCGAGGTGCTTGGGACTGGTGTATTTATTGGCGATCAGCCATTCGGCGGCGCCGATGAAATCGTCGAACACGTTCTGCTTGTTGGCGAGCATGCCTTTTTCGTGCCACGGTTCGCCGAACTCGGCGCCGCCTCGGAGATTGACGATGACGAAAACGCCGCCGTGCTCGATCCACCACGCGCCGAACTGGCTGAATTGCGGCAACGTGGACAGGTTGAAGCCGCCGTAGCCGTAGAGCAGCGCCGGGTTCTTGCCGTCGAGTTTGATGTCCTTCTTGTGCGCGACGAACATCGGCACCTTGGTGCCGTCCTTCGATGTGAACCACTTCTGATCGAGCGTGACCGGCATTTTTTCGAGCGGCACTTTGGTCTGATGAATTTCGCGGCGCGTGCCTTTGGCGATGGAGTGGACGTAGGTCGTTGGCGGCTGGAAGAGAGAACTGAAATTCGAGATGGCGACGTCGGAGTCCCACTCGCCGCTCAGGTTCGCGGCGCTGCCGTGCCCGGGCAGCGCGACTTCGCGGACAAGTTTTCCGGCGGGCGTGTAGAGGCGAATCTTCGGCTGCACGTTTTCGAGCGTGTGTACGGCGAGATGGCCGCCGACAAGGCGCATCGATTCGATGTTCCACTTGCCTTGCGGGACGACCTCTTTCCATTTCTCCTGCGCGGGGTTGTTCAGGTCGATGGCGACCACACGTTGCTGCGGGGCTTTCCAGTTCGTGAGCGCGAAGTAGGTATCGCCGCCGATGGAGCCGGAGAAGCGCGCGGCGATCGACTCGTTCACTGTGATGCGCATGCCGTCGCTCAACCGCAGCACATACACCTGATTCTTTGCGCTGGCCGAGCCTTCGAGCACCATGATCGAAAGGTATCTTGCATCCGCCGATAGATTGGCGATCATCAGCATCATCGGCCCGAGATGTCCGCCAAAAATCTCCTTCGCTTCGCTGCCGAATTTGTGTTCGTATAGGCGCGGGCCCTGCGGTGTAGCGATCACATAATAGGCCGACTGGCCGTCGGGCAGCAGGCTGACGGTCATGTAGCGGGCGCGCGGCAGCACGGGGCCGTAGTCCTTGCGCGCATCGACGTCGTAGAAGTGCAGTTGGACTTCGTCCTCGCCGCCCTTCTGCACACCGTAAGCGATCTTCTTTCCGTTGCTCGTGTAGTCGCGGACGGAGATCGATTTCGCGCCGCCCCAGGGGTTCGGGTCGATTAGGACTTCGTCTTTGCCGTCGACACCTTGGCGCATGACGAGCACCGATTGATCCTGCTCCGGCGCGCGGCGCATGTGGAACAAGCGGCCACCGGCGTAGGTGAAGCCGGACGCGGTTTCGACGCGGTTGAACTCGGTGATGCGTTTGACGATCGACGCGCGTTGCGGGAGCTTGTCGACGTAGGCGCGCATGTAGGCGTCCTGCTGTTTCAGCCACGCGCGGGTTTCGGGGCTTTGTTGATCTTCCAGCCAGCGATAGGGGTCGAGAACTTTGACGCCGTGGAGCGTATCGACGACATCGTCCTTTCTGGTTTCCGGAGGGGGCGCTGCGATAAGCATGGTGGTGAAGAGGAGGAGGAGTTTCATAGGTCTCGATACCTGGTTAGTACGATTTGGTTTCTTTCGATCGCGACCCGGGTTTCGGGCGCGGTTAGAGCTTGGAGTTCGACCGCGCGACTTTTCTTTAGCCGGGTCGGCGCGGCTTCCAGTTCGGCGGTGCAATGGCCTGGGTGAGTCATCAACTCCGTGGCGCCATCGGGCAACGAGTCTAGAAGTGCGGCTAAGTTTTGAGTTCGTAAACGGCCGGTTAAAGCGAAACCGGCGAAGTGATCAGTGGTTTGCGCTTCACCGGACAACCCAGTTATCATGCGACGCATTACGGACGAAAGCAAGCCCCGGCCGTTGAAGTCGGCGGGTTGGCGGATCCAGCGGATGCCGAATTCTTCGGCCACGGTGAGCAGCGCGCGGCGGACGGGTTTGAGCAAGTGCGTGTGTTTGTGGGTGTCGGCGTGAAGCGGTTTCAATCCCGCTTGCGAGATCTTGCGGGCTTGGGCGGCAAACTCGTCGTAGAGGTTCAATTGGCCGGCGAATACGGCTTGGATGAGCGCGGGGACACTGGGCGGAAACGGCTCGCCTGTCACCAGGGACTCGCCGCCGATGAGGACGAAGTGGATGCCGATGTCGAGAGAGGGCGTTTCGGCGGCGAGGCGGACGGCGTCGTCGAACGCGGCGCCGTTAGCCATGAGCGTTGTGGCGGTGAGGATACCGCTGCGATGGGCCTCGACGATTCCGGCGTTGACGTCGCGCGTGAATCCGAAGTCATCGGCGTTGACGAGGAGCCGTTTCAAAACAGTTTGAGTTGGATGGTCAGGAACTTTTTCGGATTCTTGCGGAAGTCCTTCATGAACGAGTTCATCTCCTTCATGCTTCCGTCGAGCGATTCGTAGAGCGACGGGTTGGTCATCAACTGGCCCATGGTGCCGTGGCCGCTGTTGATCATGCCGACGGTCTTGTCGAGATCGAGTACGAGTTTGTTGATGTTGGCGTGAAGGGCGTCGTCGTAGATCAGCTTGCCCATGGAGCCTTGACCTTTGTTGATGGCGTCGATGGTCTTGCGGACGTCGGCGATGGTGGCGCGGAGATCGTCGTGGAGGGCGGGGTCCTTCATCAGCTTGCCGAGCGATCCCTGGCCGGACTTCAAGTCGTTTTGCACGTCGGCGATGGTGTCGTCGACGCGCTTGAGTGACTTGCGGAGATCGTCGTGCAGGCCTTCGTCGTAGAGCAGTTTTCCGATGGTGCCTTTGCCGCTGGAGAGGGCTTGCGTGACCTTTTGCACCTCGGCGACGGTGGCGACCAGCTTGTTGTAGAGTTCGTCGTCGACGAGGAGTTTGCCGATCGAGCCTTTGCCGGTTTCGACGACGGAGACGATGTTGTCGACGCGTTCGACGATTTTTTGGAGCGACAGAAGGGAAGGGTAGGCGGCGTTGACGAGGTCCTGGAATTCGCGCGTGTCGAGGCTGCGCAGTTCACCGCCGGCGGCGATGGGCTGTTCGGACTTGCCCATCTTGATGTTGATGTACTTGGTGCCGAGGAGGTTTTCGGCGCCAATGGCGGCTTGCGAGTCGGAGGGGATCTGTTTGAGATTCGCGGCGTTGATGAGCAGATCGAGGCGGATGATGCGGTTGGGCTTGTTTTCGCCCGATAGGCCGACCCTAGCGATGCTGCCGATCTGGATGCCGTTCAGGCGGACGGCGGAGCCTTCGGTGATGGCGGCGGAGTCGTCGAGAAACGTGTAGATGGTGACTTCTTTGGAGAAGAGGCTTTTGTTGCCGGTCAAAAGAAACAGCAGCACGGCGAGGATCGCGAACGCGACGACGGCCATGATGCCGACTCGGAGTTGCGCCCAGGAGACTTTACTGGAAGTAGTAGACATGGCGTTTAGTGAATGGACCGGTGCATGGAGAACTTGGAAACATACGGATCGCGCGAGGCGTCGAGTTCGCGCTCGTTGCCCTCGAAAACAATGCGGCCATCGTGCATGACGAGGAAACGCGTGCGCTGGCGCAGCGGGGAATCCTCGGGCATACGTTCGAGCTTCTTGCTTTCCGGATTGTAGCGGAAGTTGGCCATCATGTGGCCGTCTTGAAAGCGATGCGAGATGATGGCAGAGGTTGCGTTGCGAATCTCCCGCTCCTGAATAATCAGCGCCATGATGCGATTGGCGGTGATGGGGTCGAGGCCGGCGGTGGGCGAATCGTAGAGCAGGAGATCGGGATCGCTAACGGCGGCTCGGGCGATGCCGACGCGGCGGCGCATGCCGCCGGAGAGTTCGCTCGGAAACTTGTCGAGTGTGTGGCCGAGTTCGACAAACTTGAGCGCCTCTTCGACCTTCGGCTTTGCCTGTTCGGCGGTCATCTTTGTGCGGTTGACGAGTGGATAGGCGACGTTTTCCTCGATGGTGAGCGAGTCGAACAACCCGCCTTCCTGGAACAACATGCCGATGCGCGGGCGGATGGTGAACCACTGCGGCTCGGTGAATTTCGTGACGTCCTGACCAAAGAGCGTGATGCGGCCGGAGGTTGATCCTAGCAGGCCCAGTGCGATCTTCACCATCACGGTCTTGCCCGCGCCCGCCGCGCCGAGAATAATCAGCGTGTCACCGGCGTGCATTTCGAGCGAGACGTTGTCCAGAACGTTTTCGACACCGTCGAACGACAGCGAGACGTTTTCGAATTTGAGAACGGAGGAGGACATCAGAGATTGACGAAGACGCGGGTGATTAAGAATGTGAAGACGAAAATCCAAACGCTGGCGACGACGACGGCTTGCGTAGTTGCCCGGCCGACGCCCTGCGTGCCGCCGGTGGTGCGGATGCCATAGAGACAGCCGACGAGCGCGATTATGAATGCGAATACGAGCGGTTTCAGCAGGCCTTGCGCGATGTCGTTGTATTCGAGCGAGCGCCACGCGTTGTTCCAGTACTGTTCGGTGGTCGTCAAACGGAGCATGGGCACGGCGACGATGAAGCCGCCGATGATTCCGATCATGTCGGCGAGGATCGTCAACAGCGGCAGCGTGCAGCACATGGCGAGAAGGCGCGGGGTGACGAGTTTTTTGACCGGGTCGGTGCCGAGCGCGCGCATGGCGTCGATCTGCTCGGTGACTTTCATCGAGCCGAGTTCGGAGGCGATGCCGGATGCGTTGCGGCCGGCGACCAACAGGGCGGTGAGCACCGGGCCCATTTCGCGAACCAGTGTGATGGCGGTGATCTGGCCGACCTGGCCGGTCGCGCCGTACTGAGATAATGCGCGCGACATTTGCAACGCCATGACGGCGCCGGAGAAAAATCCGATCAGCACCGTGATCGGCAGACTCCCGACACCGATGACATCCATCTGGATCATCATGTCGTTGGCGTAGAAGGGACGCCGTACAATGTTGATAGTCGCTCGTCCCGCGAGACTGATGAACTCTTGGAATGTGAGGATGGGCGACTTTAAGAAGTCAAACAACCGGGAGGCTCCTTGACAGAAAATTCGATGGTAACACCGGAATGAAGGGCATTACAGACATCCCTGGAATTCAGGTCGGTCATGCGACCGACCTGGATGGACGAACGGGCGTGACGGTTGTGTTGTGCGAGAAGGGCGCGGTGGCTGGGGTCGATATCGGCGGATCGGCGACGGGATCGTCGGAACTGGACGTGATGAACCCGCTGCACATTACGTCATCGATCCATGCGGTGACGATGGCGGGAGGGTCGGCCTTTGGTTTGGAAGCGGCGTGCGGCGTGCGGCGGTTTCTGGAACAGCATGGCGTTGGGTTTCCGTACGGGGGATCGCGGATACCGATTGTACCGGGGATGATTCTGTTCGATCTCGGCTTTGCGAAGCCGGGAGTGCGGCCGACGCGCGAGATGGGCGAGACGGCGGCGGCGGCGGCGACGGACGAGGCTGTTGTCGAGGGCTGCGTCGGCGCGGGCACGGGCGCGACGGTGGGGAAGTTGTTTGGGCTGGCGCGGGCGATGAAGGGCGGGATCGGCAGTTGCACGGTGCAGTGCGGCAAGGCGAAGGTGTCGGCAATTGTCGCGGTGAACGCGTTTGGCGACGTGCGAGATCCATCTTCCGGTAAGCTGGTGGCGGGGTGTAGGAAGTCGGAGAAGTCTAGGGATCTGCTCGATACGGAGAAGGCGCTGCTGGCGGGTGCGCGACGTGAGAACGCGGTTGCGCCGGCGAATACGACCTTGTGTGTGGTGGCGACCGATGCGAGGCTTTCGAAAGTTGGCGCCACGCGGTTGGCCAAGCGGGGGCAGGCGGGCGTGTTGCGGGCGCTTTCTCCTGGGCATGCGACGGTCGATGGGGATGTAGTCATCGCGATGTCGTGCGGTGAGATCGTCGAAGACGCAGATGCGTTGGGCGTGGCGGCGGCGGAGGCGATCGGGCAGTCGATTGTGCGCGCCGTGAAGGCGGCGCGGACGATGAACGGGGTGCCGGGGCTAGCGCGGTGAGAACCGCGCGCGAAGCCTGAGAAACGGAGTTTCGAGATAGCGAAAGCTGAGCAGGGCGGCGGCCATCGTCATCATCAGCACGAGGAAGAAGGCCGGGAGGTCGTGCGGCTTGAGCGGTAACGACAGCGCCGAGCCCACGCGAGAAATGGAGCTGTATAGCGCCGGATGTAACAAATAGACCCCGTAGCTGACGATTCCGATTTTGGCGATGGGCGGCCATCGCAGTGGAGACGCGAGTACGTTGTCTTCGCGGATGACACACGCGGCGACAAGCGCGGCCATCAAAAAGCCGTGAGCGGGTTGGGCGACGCGGATCAAGATCGTTCCGGCGAAAAGAAACGCCATAACGAACGCCGCGCCGCGCCGTCCGAAAACGACCCAAAGCGCCGAGAAGCCATGCGGGTTGTCCAAGACTGCGGCCAGGAGCGCGCCCCAGAAAAGTGCTGGCGAAATACGCCCGCCGGCGAACAATGCCGGCGACACGAAAGCGAGGGCTAGAGCGATCCAGGCAGCGGGGCGCCCAATCGCGGCGAGCAGCATTGGCCAAAGCAGGTAGAACTGTTCTTCGACAGCGAGACTCCAGGTGTGGCCGAGAATGACTCCCAAGTTGTCGCTCATCCGCCAATTGCTCGTGAACGTGGCGATGTAGGGCGCGTTCGATAGGAACTCGACGCCTCGCGGCTGATGGCGCCCAAACGCAAAAACCGCGCCGAGGTAGACGAAGAAAAGCGTGTAGTAAAGAGGGAAGATGCGCAGCGCCCGGCGTGCGTAGAAATCGCGAAGGGAGATCGATCCGGTCCTTGTACGTTCGCGAAGCAGCAGAGTTGTGATGAGAAAGCCGCTAATTGCAAAGAAGAGTTGAACGCCGGCATAGCCGAAGTGCGCGAGGAAAAGTAGGCCGGGCCCGTGGCTCCATACCACGCACAAAACCGCGATGCACCGCAGTCCGTCAAGGCAGCCGAAGCGCGACGTGCCTAGAAATGCGCCGTGCGCGGTCAAGTTCGGCATCTTCTGAAATTGTATTGTAGGGCTATGCGTTATTTTCTAGCGTTGTTTCTTCTGCTTCCTCTGTTCGGCCAGTCGAAGCGACCCGTGACATTCGCCGACTACGATGCGTGGAATCGCATTACGAGTTCGACGATTTCGAATGACGGCAAATGGGTGGCCTACGCGTTGCAACCGCAAGTGGGCGATGGCCATGTGATCGCGCGGGAGATTGCGAGCGGTAAGGAGATTCGCGTGGCGATCGGCATGCAGCCGCCGCGGACGGACGAGGATGGAGAGAACCCGGAAGAGCGGCGCGCGCCGGCGCGGGGGCCGAAAGTTGAGTTTTCGGCCGATTCGCAGTACTTGATCGCGCAGACGTATCCGGCGAAGGGGCGGAAGCCGGCGGGGAATGGTGGAATGGCGATTTTGTCGTTGGGCAATCGCACGCAGGTGGTGATCGACGACGTGAAGAGTTTCAGCGTACCGGAGGATGGTGGCGGCGTCGTAGCGTACCTGAGCGGGAAGCGGTTGGGGATTCGCCCGCTGGATGGATCGGCGGCGCGGCTGTTTGAAGGAGTTTCGGAGTTTGCCTTGTCGCGCGATGGGGCCGTTGCCGTGGCAGCGGGCGAGGAGTTTGTGATCGCGATCGACACGGCCACTGGCGCGAAGACGGTGTTGAAGAGCGGCAAGGCGCGGTATGCGCGATTGACGTTCGACTTCGACGAGCAGCGCGTGGCGTTCTTGGCCGATGGCGCGATTTATGGCTGCCGGCGCGGCGAGAGCGCTGCGTCGGAGTGGGCGAAGGGGCCGTTTGCCGATCGTGCGGGTTTGAGCTTTACGCGCGACGGGAAAATTTTGCAGGCGGGATTGGCTTCGGCACGGCGCACGCGTCGCGGAGAAGCGCCGGCGGCCGAAGAAAAGGCGGTATTTGAGTTGTGGCATTGGAAGGACGACCGCGTTCAGACGATTCAGAAAGCGCGCGTGGCGACCGAAGGCGGACGGGCGACGCGGGTGGCGCTGCATATCGCAGATAAGAAGCTCGTCACCTTGGGCAACGAGGATGTCACCGATTTTGTTTTTGGCGAGGACAGCGGAGTTGCGCTTGGGTACGGCGACAAGGCGTATTTGCCGGCACGCGAGTTCGACGGCTCGTATCGGGATGTGTACATCGTCAATCCGGCGACGGGCGAGAAGAAACTCGCGGTGAAGAAGCTGGCGGGGATGGGCGGGGTAACGCTTTCGTCAGATGGCAAGTGGGGTGTGTACTACGACAAGAAGGCCTGGTGGGCGCTGGACACGGCGACTGGGGCGATCAAGAATCTCGCGCCAGGGATGTCGTTTGCGAATGAGTTGAGCGACACGCCGCAGGCGCCGGGATCGAATGGTTCGGCGGGCTGGACTCGCGACGGGAAGTCGTTCCTTGTCTACGACCGCTACGACGTGTGGGCGCTTTCGCCTTCCGAATCGCCGCGGAATATTACGGGCGGCACGGGGCGGCGGACGAAGACGGTTTTCCGCGTGGTGCGTGCGCGTGTGGATCGGCGAGATCGAGGCATCGACGCGGCACAACCGTTGCTGCTCAGCGCGGTGAGCGAGACGACGCGCGATAGCGGGTTTTATCGGGTTCCATTTGCGGGCGGGGCGCCGGCGAAGTTGATCCTGGAAGCGCGCGCTTTTTCGACGCCGAAGCTTGCCAAGAATGCCGATGTCATTTTGCTCACAGCCTCGCGGTTCGATCAGTTCCCCGATTTGCAGGTGACCGATACCTCGTTCGCGAAGTTCGCAGCCGTGTCGGACGCGAATCCGCAGAAGAAGGACTTGAAATGGGGCACGGCGGAGTTAGTGTCGTACCGAACGCCGCAGGGTGTGCCGCTGCAAGGGATACTCTACAAACCCGAAGACTTCGATAAGACGAAGAAGTATCCGATGCTGGTCTACATCTACGAGCGGCTTTCGAGCGGGCTGCACACGTTCACCGATCCCGCGCCGTCGCAAAACTTGAATCGCGCGCTCTATGTTTCGAACGGGTATTTGATGCTGTATGCCGATATCGCGTATACGACCGGATACCCCGGCGACAGCGCGCTGCAGTGCGTGAGCGCGGCGGTGAAGAAGGTCGTCGATATGGGGATTGTCGATGAGAAGAAAATCGGCATACAGGGGCATAGCTGGGGCGGGTATCAGATCGCCTACATGGTGACGCGGACGAATCTATTCGCGGCGGCGTCGCCGGGCGCGCTGGTTGCGAATATGACGTCGGCCTACGACGGGATTCGCTATGGCCCCGGCCTGCCGCGGCAATTTCAGTACGAGACCGGACAGAGCCGCATTGGCGGATCGCTGTGGCAGTATCCGACGCGGTTCATCGACAATTCACCGATCTTCCGCGCGGACAAGGTGCAGACGCCGCTGCTGATGCTGCACAACGATCGCGACGACGCGGTGCCGTTTACGCAGGGCATCGAGTTCTTTCTGGCACTGCGAAGACTGGGCAAGGAGGTTTACTTCTTCAACTACAACGGGGAGCCGCACGGGATTCGGAAGCGCGTGAATCAGCGGGACTACGCCATTCGGCAGTTTGAGTTTTTCAATCACTTCTTGAAGGGCGCGAAGAAGCCGGCGTGGATGGAACGGGGAATTCCGTATCTCGATCGCGACAAGCCCGAGATGCAGGGGTGGCGGCCGGAGGGGGTGAGTACGAATTAGGCTTGGGGTATGGTGCGTCCTGAAAGACGCGTTGTTCTCGCGGGTGAAAGTCCCGTCCGGGTAAGCGCCGTAGGGCCCGGTAGCAGACTCCAGGCGGGAGGAGAGATCCGACCGTACGGAGCGGAGTGTCGAAAGCCTTTGAAAGAGAGGGAAGCAAACCAGCGGGCCGCAACAATCAGTGAACGCAATAGCCTCGTCAAATTCTCAGCCGAAAGGTGTTTGGGAGGGCCGAGCCGCTCATATCAC
>VFZQ01000082.1 GCA_016871135.1 Acidobacteriota bacterium
GACGAGACAATCGCGGCGGGAAAACTTGTAGCGGCCAAGGCCAGCTAAAATAGAAGTTTGGAACAACAACAACTGGCCGGGAAGAACATCCTGATTACAGGAGGGGGCCGGGGTATAGGTAAACGCTTGGCAATGGGCTTGGCGGCGCGGGGCGCGCGAATCGGACTGCTGGCGCGCAGCAAGGCCGAGATCGATTTAGCCCAGCTCGAGATTGAACAGGCGGGCGGCGTGGCGCTGCGTTTGCGCGCCGATGTGCGAGATGCCGATCAGGTGACCGGCGCGGTCGAACGCATGAAGGTGCATTGGGGATCGATCGACGCTCTGATCTGCGCCGCGGGAATGCAGGGGCCGATCGGAGCTATTCACGAGGTGCCGGTCAAGGCGTGGACCGAAACAGTGGAAACGAACTTGTTCGGGGCCATGCATGCGTGCCGCGCCGTACTTCCGGATATGATCAAGCGGCGTTCGGGCAAGATCATCGCGCTCAGCGGCGGCGGTTCGTTAACGCCGCGCCCTTCGTTTTCCGCATACGCCGCGAGCAAAACGGCGCTCGTCCGATTCATCGAAACGCTCGCGGCCGAAGTGGCCGCCAGCAACGTGCAGGCCAACTGTTTGGCGCCGGGAGGCGCCTACACGGCTATGACCGACGAAATCCTTGCAGCCGGCGAACGCGCCGGCGCGAAAGAAGTCGAGGACGCGCAGAAGATTCGCGTCACCGGCGGCATCGCACCGGAGAGGCAGGTCGCGCTGGCGGCGTTCCTCGCAAGCGAGCGGTCAAATCACATCACCGGCAAAGTCGTCCACGTAAACGACGATTGGAAAAAACTGGCCAACGGGAAGACCTCGACCGAGTTGTACACGCTGCGCCGCGTGACGAAGGTGCAGCCGGACTGATACACTGGCGGCGCTATGCGCTTCGCCACATTGCTGCTCTCCATCTCCGTACTCTGCGCACAACAGCCGGCAAGGAAGAAGATTCTTGCGATCGGCCAGTCAAAGGGATTTCATCACGACTCGACTTCCGACGGACTGGCGACAATCTGGACGATCGGCAAAGAGACTGGGCTCTGGGACACCTACATCAAGACTGACACCCAACTCATCACCAAGAGGAAGTTAACCGGCAACGCGAAAAACCTCGACTACTTCGACGCGGTGTTTTTCTACACATCAGGCGAACTCGATCTCGATGAAGAACAGAAGCAGGCCTTGCTCGATTTCGTCCGCAAGGATGGCAAGGGTTTCATGGCGTCCCACAGCGGCGTCGACACGTTGTATCAATGGCCGGAGTATGGCGAACTGGTCGGCGGCTACTTCGATTTGCATCCATGGAATCAAGTGAACGCGAAAGTAATCACCGAAGACTCGAAGCACCCGGCGACGGCGCACTTTCCGCCGGACTTTTTCCTGTTCGACGAGATCTATCAGTTGAAAAACTATTCGCGCGACCGCGTGCGCGTGTTGATGCGTCTGGGCGCCGACAGCGTCGATCTGAAGAAGAACGGCGTGCATCGCACCGACGGAGACTTCGCGATTTCCTGGGTGCGCGACTACGGCAAAGGCCGCGTGTTCGTATCCACGCTGGGCCATCGCAGCGAGGTGTGGGAGAACAAGCAGGTGCGGAAGATGTGGCTCGAAGCGGCGAAGTGGGTGATGGGTTTGACGCGCGAAGGCGACGCCACGCCGCGGCCTATTGCAAAGTGACGAGATCCTGCGTCTGCATCTTCTTCAGCTGCCCGCATGCGGCGTAAATGTCCAGTCCGCGCGGCCGCCGAAGGTAGCAGGGGATCGACTTCATCACGATCTTCTGAAAGCTGTCTACGCGTTCGGGCGTAGGCGTCCCATACGGAATTCCGGGACCGGGGTTGAGCGCAATGAGGTTCACCTTCGCCTTGAGATTCGCCAACAGCCGCACAACACGGCGGGCATCGGCGTCGGTGTCATTGACGTCCTTGAGCAGAACGTACTCGAACATCAAATACTCCCACCGGCGCAGCGGGTACGCTTTGCACACCTCGAGCAGATCGGCAAGGTGATACTTTCGCGTAATCGGCATCAGCTCGCGGCGTTGCTCTTCCGTCGATGCGTTGAGCGAAATCGCCAGCGTTGGCCGTACCTCGGCGGCGCCGAGTTCAGGAATCTTCGGAATGATCCCGGAGGTCGAAACGGTCAAGCGCCTCTGCGGAAATCCGACGCCGTTATCGTCGCAGAGAATCGCCGTGGCCTTGAGGACATTGTCGAGATTGAGCAGCGGCTCGCCCATGCCCATCATGACGATGTTGCAGTGTTGCGTGCGCGGGTCGAGGGAGTGCGCACGGCAGACGTGCAGGACCTGGCCGACGATTTCGCCCGCGGTGAGATTTCGTTCGAGGCCCATCAGCGCGGTCAGGCAAAACTGGCAATTCACGGGGCACCCGACCTGCGAGGAAACGCAGATCGTGTGGCGATCGTCGGCGGGCATGACCACGGTTTCGACGGTGCGCCCATCGCTGGGTAGTTTGAGCAAATAACGAGTCGTGCCGTCGACCGAGTCAAATCGCTGCTCGACATCGAGGTGACCGAGTTGATACTGCTGGCGCAGTTCTTTCGGCAGCGCGGTGGATTCATCCAACGCGGCGACATTCCGCCGATACATCTCGCCGTAGAGCTGCCGGGCGCGGTACGCAGGCACACCGGGACCGAGCCGCTCGCGCAGTCCGGCGACGTCGAGTCCGAGTAAAGTCTGCTGTGTCACTCCTTCCAGAGTAACGCTAGCGCTTGGCCGACTTCACGTCGTCTCGCGCCAGGAGCGCCGCGCGCCGCTGCTCGACAAACTGTTTCAAGCTGGTCGACGGCGGGCCGCCAGGTCCTCGGAATCCGCGGCCGCCACCGGCCGGCTCTTCTTCGTGGAGTGTCTTGTCGATGCCGTCGAGAAAATGCTGCGTCGAGAGCACCTTCCGCGTATCGGCTTTTACATCTTCGAGGATTAGCGCCTTCCATCGTTCGACGATAGGCGCGATCTTCTTCCAGTCGAGCCAATCTTCCGCGATCGCGCGAACGTAGCCAAGATAGCGGGCCTTCAACGCCGGCACGGCGAGCAGCCGGTTCAGCAACGCCTTGTCTGGATCGTTGGAGCCGGAAGTTGGATCAAGATCCAGGCCGCCGCGCGCGCCAGGGCCTTCAGGAGTTCGAAAGGTCTCGTTGACATCGTGCGGGATGATGTGGAACTTGCCGGAGGGCTCCATGTAGATGTTGTAGTCGCTGGCGCGCGTCCAATAGCCGTCGGTATTGACGAGGACGTTTTCGAGCGCAAGGAATTTCAGTGCGCCATCGACATCGAGAATCGGCGCAAGCGCAGCTTCGAGTTTGTCCGGCGGGGTGGTGGAGAGCACCTTCGTCAGATTGATCAGCGCGGCCCAGTGTTTGGGGTTGTCTTTCGATTTGATCTCGTAGATCTTTTTGTAGTCGGCGACGTTTTCTCCGATGTAGTTCAAACCAGCGCGGCCTCGCGGACTGCCCGGCGTCTTCCAGCGCGCGCCGCCGCCGGCCGCGCCTTTGAACCACTCTTTCACGAAGTCGCCGTTGAACTGTTGCGCGTTCTGATAAACGCCCCAGTATTCGCCGTTGATCACAACGCGCACGAAGTTAGCCTTCGGCATCGGGATGTAGTTCTTGGCGATTTCGGAATAGAGCACATAGCGCATCATCGTCGGATCGCCATTGGAGTTGAGCAGGTTCAGCGTGCGGTAGCCGCCGAGCCGCTGTTCACTATTAACCCAATCCATCGAGATATTGAGCGACCGCTTGCGGCCGGCCGGCACCATCATGAAGCTCGACGCGCCGCGAAAATGAACACCGGCGTCCTTGTAGGTCTTGCCATCGACGGTCATAACAACAGGCATTTCGACGTCGGTATTGTTGAAGTCGGCCATCTCGGCTTCCCACTCTTGCGTGTCGAATTGAAGAAAAATCGTGCGAAGCGTGGAGAGATCATAGATCGGCTCTTTGCCGTATTGCTTCACGTCGGCCGGTGCCATCGTCCTGCCTGGTTGCGGCGGTTCCTGCTGACCTCCGCGACCGAATCCGCCGAAGCCGCCTGGACCGCGTCGCGGGCGCGCCGCCAGGGTCGCACGCGCGGCAGCGCGTTCTTCCTTGTTCAAGCGTCCGTCGCCGTCCTTATCGTGGTCCTTGACGACCTTCGTCGTGCCGCCAAATCCACCAGGACCGCCCGGGCCGCCCGGGCCGCCAAAACCGCCCGGACCTCCCGGAGGTCCGAAGCCACCTGGTCCGCCGCGCCGGCCCTCCGGCGGCTGCGCCAACGCGATCATCGAAATACCGATAGCAATTAGCTTCTTCATTCTGCCTCCTGTCCACGTCGAATCCAACGAACTTCCTGCACGCCTTCGATCCGGTTCAATTTCTTCACCAACTCCTCGGGAACAGCGTCGGTCGAAGGCGTAACCGCATAGGTGTAGTCCAGCGCACCGCCTTGTTTGGATGTAGCGACCGAGGTCAACGTCCGTGCGGCACAATGGAGTTTTGCAATGTCGGAGATCGACGCCTCCACATCGACAGCCAATCCAGCGCGAATCCGCAGCGAGAACTCTTCGCCTTCAACCGGCTCGACAATCGTCTTTCGATTCGCCATGGCAAACGCCGCGCCGCCGACGATGATCATCCCGGCCGCGCCGAGCCAGTAAGCTTGCGAACCCGCCGCCATTCCGGCGACTACGGCAAAAATCACAAACGCCGTATCGCGCGTATCGCGCACGACCGTGCGGAATCGGACGATCGACAGCGCGCCCACAAGACTGAACGCTCGCGCGACGTTGTCGCCGATCACTTGTGTAACCATCGCGATCAGCCCGGCCAGCAGCACCAGCGTCGCTTGCAGCGAGGGACTGGCATCGGCCGGCTTGCTCGTTCTCTGATGGATCCAGGCGACGGCCGCGCCGTACAAAATCGCGACCGCCACTCGAATCGGTATGTTCCAATCCAACTCAGGCATTTTTCACAAACTCCAAGGCTTGCGCCGCGGTACGATACTTCGAAAACGTAGCCGGTGTTAAACCAAACTCCGCGACGAGTTCCTTGAATACAGCCGGCATCGCGCGGCGGAACTTCAGCTCAACGACCGCTTTGTCCGGCAGCACTTGCGCGCCCTGTTCGGATCGAAACGCCGGCCCCTCGATACCGGAGGCGCGAAGGTCTTCGTCGATCGTGAGGCGAACGGGCCCGAGGCTCGTCATTTCCACCCGCGCGGTACGGTTGTAGCTGATTTGGACGATCGGGCGAAGTCCGCGCAACAGCAGTCGCCGATGAAACCAAGCACCCGTCCAACCGGCCTTCGCATCGCTCGCTTCCAGCGCGTTCAACGACGGCGTGTCCACCAGCGACCGGCGCTTGGTGACCATCGACCGAGTCTTCAGTTTGCGCTCCAGAAAGACGTTCGGCGCGCAACCGTACCGGCGAACGCGATACTTACCGCGCCCGAACGATCCGCGCCGGTGAAAGACATCGAAGCGAGGCGTGTCGAAGTAGAGGCTCGTCACACGGTAAAAATCTTCGGTTTCGGAATTCGGATCGGGCTGGAGGCGGAGCCTCGCCCAGTCACGGATACGTTGCGCCGTGGCGAGGTCGACCACGTACTTCAGCTCGAATGCGAATTCGCGCGTTTCCCATACGTTAGCCAAGGATTACATTCGTGTGAAAGGGCGATGACGCCCTCCTCATTGTTACGCAACTGCGGGCGCGGCAACGCTAAGTTCTGTAAAGAACGTCGCCGCATGAGCCGCAACGGCCTTCCCCCTTGGCTATTCGAATTTCGAGGACCACTCTTCGCGGATCGCCTCGGCGCGCGATTCTTCGACGCCCCACAGCACGAACTCGAAATACAACATACAGCCGCCCGTCACCGTTTGGGAAGAAACATTGAACACCGAATGATTCCAGTCCGGCACCACACCTGCGAACTCGGTTTCACCGTCGAAGACCATCGAAAGACCCGCGGGCGCGGCGGATCGAACCACGGCAAGCGCTTCGGCGCGGCTAACGCCAAGCATATGCTTGGACACGATAAAGTTCCGAGCGACCTCCCCGCGGTGTCGTTCCAACATAAGCTTCATCCGCAGGAAGCAGGCCCGCCAGCCCTGCCGAGTGCCTTCGTATTCTTCGTCCCAAGCCTCGGCGGAGCCAAATCCGGAGTGGACCATTCGTAACACAGTACGGCCATTTTCGGTTTCGAGGTAATACTCCTGCACCAGGCGCGCGGACGGCAGTTTGCGGCGTTCGGCGGCCGCGGAGAAGACCTCATCGCGTACTTCACCGAGCCGCAGATGTTTGAGCCGTTCGACAACCTCGACCGTCGTCCGCCATCGCAACCCCGGCCCCCAGTCGGCGACATGTTCACCGCCCGGCCGGAGGTCGATCTCCATTTTAGGCGCGAACCACCGCGCGGCTTCGGCGGCATCGGTGAGCGCTTTCCAGACATCTTCGATCGGGGCGTCGATCTCGACGCGTGTTTCGTGAGAGCGCATGGTCTCTATTCCTTCAATTTCGGAAGCGCGCCCACGACGAGACGAAAACTGCGTCCGCCGGGCGCGCTGTTGTTGTTGTATTTCGCCGCAAGCCGGGCAATCGTCGCGGTCAACTCGCTCGTGAACGCGTGCCGATCAGCGGCTGAAGCAAAGCGGACTTCGGACTCAAGCGTAAGCGTGGCCAGCTTCTTGCCCGCCTTGTCGGCACGAGAGCGAAGGACAGCCGTGTCGCGGACAACACCGGCGGCCGCGGCAATCAGGTAGTCCGACGAGAACTGATCCTGGACGTCGCAAACGCCGAGTTCGCCGAGCGCCTCGGGCGAAATCACGAACGCCTTCGCGGTGGCCTGCATCAGCCTCTCGGCGCAGTTGCCCTTCATTCGGCGCTCGACCAGTTCCACCAACCCCGCCTTCTCTAAGGCGTGAAGGTGATAGTTGACGGTCTGTCGAGGCATCTCTAATCGGCGCGCGACGCCCGCCGCCGAATCCGCATCGGCCAGCGCCGAAAGCACGGAGCGGCGATCGGAGTGAAACAGGGCCGCGGCCGAATCGGCGGTTTGGATGACTTGAAGCGCGGCTGCCATGGGTCAACAGTAGCACCGACCATTTCTTTGGTCAAGACCAAATATGTGAAAGGGCTTAAACTATTCAAGGTGGAAGAACTGCTCATTCGCCAGCCCTGGACAGCGCTGCCCTTGCGCGTCTTCGCCACCGGGTTCATGCTGCTCTTCGCCGGCATCGGCGCCTATAGTGTGATCGCCGGCTACGATGACTCTCCGAGCTACCGCCTTGTGCTTCCGCTGTACGCGGTCGGGGTCTACGCGGTCACCGCAATGTGGTTGAGCAAACGCACGGCAAAAATAACACCGGCCGGGGTGAGAGTTTCGATCGGGCCGCTGCCGGTCTGCACGCCTAGGAGCGTCACGAAAGACAAGATCCTGCACTGCTACGTGCACACGGTGAGAATTTACGACGACGGTACAGAGCTCGAAAACTATGACAGCGTCGGTGTCGAGGCGCTCGACGGCGAACAAATCAACATCTCCGGCCCGCATTTGGTGGCCGGCGAAGCGATGGAGGCGGCGAGACAAATCGCGCGAGTGCTCGCGCCCCTCGGAGTACAGGTCGTCGACTGGGAACCGAGCGGCGGCAGGAAAAGTCGAATCCTCAAGATAGCGGCGTTCTGGCTCGCGCTGTCTCTCCTCGCGCTTTTCGCCGGCACCGCGTGGGAACTGGAACTATGGCTATAGGCCGCTGAGGAGGCCGCGCGGAAAGCGGTCTTCGGCGGCGCATTCGAAGTCCGCCACACAGACTATCACGAAGAGAATGAAATGTTTTGAAACCGGTTTACGCCTGTATGGGTGTATGAAAGTCCTCATCGTACTCTTCGCCATCACCGTCGCTGCCGCCGAACCGGCGCGGGATTTCTACACCGCGTATAAAAACCTAAAATTCGAGGGCCTCCCGAACAAGGCGCAACTCGACAAACTGGCGCCGCACATGAGCACGGGCATGCGAAACGCCATCAAGAGCGCACAGGCATTGCAAGCCAAGTGCATGAATAAGTTCCCGACCGACAAACCGATGTGGATCGAGGGCGATCTATTCACGAGCAACTTTGAAGGCTTCACTTCGTTCAAAGTCGGCGAGTCGGACAACACGAAAGCAATCGTCGAATTCGAGTACGTCGAGAAAGGGCAGAAGGTCGTCTGGAAGGATAAGCTCCTGTTCGTCCGAGAAAAAGGGAAATTGGTCATTGACGATGTGCGCTTTGGCCGCACCGAAGGATTTACAAGCGGCTATGGGGAGTCGTTGCGGAAGTCGCTGGGAGGAACAGGCTGCGAATAGCGGCTGTCGCGAAGTAGAATTGGCCCAATGGGCCTCGCGCAACGGGTGTCGCTGATCCTCGCCGCCACAATGGCCGGATTCTGCCAGCAGATCGGCCCGGGAACGCCACAAGCGGGAACAATTCGCGCGGGCGAAACCAGGGACTATTCCTTTGAAGCCGGCGCGGGGCAGTTCATTTGGCTGACCGCCGTTCCGGAAAGAGGGAGCGAGGTTTCGTTGAGCCTCCACGGCCTTGATGGCACAAAGCTGGCGTCGACGACACAAGGCGAGGTCTTCGCGATTGCTCCATCCGCGGGGACGTTTCGAATCTCGGTGCGGGGACACGGCGAGTACGCCCTCACGCTGCAGGCATTGCGAACGCCTTCGGCCGACGACCGTCGCCGGGTCACTGCGTTCGTGGCCACGACCGAGGCTGCCGAACTGTTGGAGCGACGCCCGCGAATCGCTGCAAACACGCGGCAGGCCATAGCCAAACTCCTGGAGGTTCTCCCGATTTGGCGCGAATTGGGCGCTTCGAATTGGGAAGGCCTCGCGGGTCACGATTTAGGCAACGCATATCTATCGTTGCAGGAATTGGCAAAAGCCAAAACCGTCTTGCTCGACGCGCTGCCGCTGCGCCGGGCGACCGGAGATCCGCGGCGTGCGGCGTTGACATTGAGCACACTAGCGGCGGTACTCAACGGGCTTGGCGAATATCGCGACGCCGTGCGATATGGCGAAGAAGCGCTACCGCTGCGCCGTGAAGCGCGCGATCGAAAAGGCGAAGCGAACACGCTGAATAACCTCGCCTTCGCGCACAACCGGCTGAACGAGCGAGACCGTGGGTTGGAGTTAAATTTGCAGGCTCTTGCGATTCGACGCGAGATCGGCGACCGCGAGGGTCTGGTGTTGGGGTTGGGAAATCTGGCGGTCGCGTACCGCTTCATGGGACTGTCCGACCGAGCCTTGGCGTTCAGCGCCGAAGCGCTGTCGGTCGCGCGAGAATTAGGCGACGATGGCGCCGTGGCGGACTCCCTAAGCGGCTTAGGGTTGTCGCACTCGCTGCTGGGAGACTTTCGGAAGGCGCATGGATATTGGTCGGAAGCCGAATCGCTGTACGAGCGCATCGGCGACAGTTTTGGCCTTTCGAGCGCGTATCTTGGTCTCGGCACTACCAACGCCCAGTTACGGCGCTATCCGGAAGCGATCGGCTATTACGAGAAGTCACTCGCGCTTCGAAGAAAGTCGGGCAACCTCCAAGACCAGGCGGCTTCACTGCTCGGACATTGTTCGGTCTTCGGCAAGCTGGGCGACTTGCCGAAAGCCGCGGCATTCGGCGAAGAGGCGCTCGGAAGAGCGCGACGATTGGGAATCAAGCAGACGATAGGAAGGTCATTGCGTTGCTTTGGAGAGTTGGATCGTCTCGCCGGAAGGTGGGAGCAAGCGCGCGCGAGGTTGTCGGAAGCCGTCGAAGCATTCCGTTCGACGGCTGCGGACGCTGTAGATCTGTCGCTCGCCCTTTCAGCGTTGGCGGCCGTTGAAATGCGGTCGGGAAATCTACAACGCGCGCTCGATCTCTTGAAAGAAGCGCAACAACTCGTTGAGGCGGAACGCACTGGCTTGAGCGGCGAACTTCGGGCCGCGCTGCGCGCATCCCGAACGGAGCTGTATGCGATGGAAATCGACGCGTTGATGCAACTGCACCGGATCGATCCCAGCGCTGGATTCGACTCTCGGGCGCTTACCGCCAGCGAGCGTTCGCGCGCACGCAGCTTGATCGAAACGATCGCCGATGCGCGCCTCGACCTGCGGGATCGAATGACCGCTGAACAATTACGCCGAGAGTCCGAATTGCTCGCCAAGATCGCGGAAGCGCGTTCAAAAAAGACGGCGTCCGCCGTGGACAAAGCGGAGCGCGAGTTGGAGATCCACCAAATCGCGGTGCGAAGCGCGGCGGTGGGCGCCTTCGCGAAATCGCAATATGACGGTGCGTTGCGAGCCGATCAGATCAGACTCGACGACGGCCACGCCTTGGTGGAGTACGCGCTGGGAGAAACAAGATCGTACGTATTCGCGCTCACGCCGGCAGGGCTAACGACGGCTGAGTTGCCGGGGCAAGCGGAGCTCGCGAAAGAAGTGACCGCATACCGGCAAGAATTGGCCCGGCCGGTAACCGAACTGACAGCCGCGACAGCAGCGGCGCGGTGGGCCGCGGCAAGCAGGCGGATGTACAAGTTGTTGATCGGCCCCGTTGAAAAAGCGTTGGAGCGTAGCAACACGTTGATCGTCGCTCCAGACGGGGCCCTGGCTTTTGTGCCATTCGAAACCCTCACCGCTACCACGCCTCTGCTCGAGAAGTTCACGATCGAATACGTTCCTTCCGCCACCGCGCTGGCGGAACTACGGAACCGGGCGAACCGAACCGACAAAGGCGGCACTCTACTGGCGCTGGGCGATCCGGCCTACGCGCGAACCGGCGACGCGAGCGAGCGAGGAATCGCGTGGACGCCGTTGCCAAACACTCGGGATGAAGTGCTCGGAATTGGCGGACTCTTCGCACCGGAGAAACGACGGATTTTCGTCGGTACGGCGGCCAGCGAGCGACAACTCAATGCGCAGGACCTTAACGCCGTTCGCTATCTGCACATCGCGGCGCACGGCTACGTCGACGAGGATCTTCCGGCGCGAAGCGGGCTGGCGCTTTCGGATGGCGTATTGGAAGTCGCCGAAATCTTGAGGCTGCGGCTGCGCGCCGAGATGGTGACTCTATCGGCATGCCGCAGCGGCCTTGGCCAGACGCTGGCTGGAGAAGGCGTAATGGGGCTGTCCCGCGCGTTCCTCTTCGCGGGCGCGCGGAGCGCGGTCGTCAGTCTGTGGAACGTCAGCGACGCGGCGACCGCGGATTTGATGAAGACGTTCTACTCCAATTTGAACCGCGGCCAACCACCGGCGCACGCGCTGCGCGAAGCGAAACTTCGCCTGGCGAAAGGTCCGCGGCGAGCGTGGCGGCATCCCTACTTCTGGGCGCCATTTATCTTCATCGGCGCACCAGAATAACGGGCTACAATCTCACGCGCGGCGGCCGGCCATTCCGGAAATGCGAAGGCAAAGCCTTCGCGCAACAGGCGAGTGGGCACAACCCGGCGGCTCTTCAAAATCGACTCGCTCTCCGTGCGCAGGAACAGCGCGCCGAGCTCAATCATCCAGCGCGAAGCCGGCAATCCAAAACCGATTCCCCATTCCCGTCGCAGTTGGCGCATGAAGTCCGAGTTCGGCAGCGGATTCGGCGACGCTAAGTTGACTACGCCGCCCATGTCATCACGCGCATGCAGCAG